>JALEVZ010000101.1 GCA_022788105.1 Prevotella sp.
TACCAGTTCTTTGTGGCTTTCTTTATCAGTCCGTGGCCTGGATTGTTCTTGTTGGTGGGGTTGATAAGTTCGTCGGGTGAGAGTGTGGCACCACACTTCTCGCACTGGTCGCCGTATGCACCCTCTGCACCGCAGCGCGGACATGTGCCCACGATGTTGCGGTCGGTGAGAAACTCTCCGGTCACTTCGTCGCAGAACTGCTCCTCTGTTTTCTCCACCAGCTCGTGCTTGTCGTAGAGTGTGCGGAAGAAGTCGGATGCGAACTTATGGTGTATCTTTGATGTGGTGCGGCTGTAGATGTCGAACGAGATGCCGAAGTCTTCAAACGACTTCTTTATAAGGTTGTGGTAACGGTCTACCACTTCCTGCACGGTGATGCCCTCTTTGCGGGCGCGAATGGTCACGGGCACGCCGTGCTCATCGCTTCCTCCGATGAACATCACGTCCTGGTTTTTCAGTCGCAGATAGCGCACATAGATGTCGGCAGGCACATATACGCCTGCCAAGTGGCCGATATGCACACCGCCGTTGGCGTAGGGAAGCGCCGCAGTGACGGTGGTGCGTTTAAAATTCTTATCTTCCATTTATGTATTTGTTTTGTGTTGTCTTGCTTGGGGGCTATGCGTCAGCGGGAGGGGCGGGTGCGGCGACGACGGAGCAGCGCAGCGCTGGCAGCGGCGTGTCGGTGCAGCTATAAAACCACCGTTACACATAGCGATGTGCAAAATTACTAATTTTTTTATTCACAGCGAGTTTTGGAGCTGCCTTTTTTCAGACTTTGCTCTATAAGAGCCATCTTGTAGCGGCGCTCCATAGAGAATGTTTTGCCGTGCTGCTCAATGAAGTCGAACAGGCAGAACGCTTTGTCGAGCAACGCGTTGCGGTCTGGTCCCGTCACGGTGTCGGCCTCGGCGTAGTAGAGTTCTGCCAACATCTCCATGCGTTCGAGGCGTTGGCTCTCGTCGTAGGAGGCGAGTGCGCGCATCGCCTCGTCTATGGTGGCGTTGTGGTAGAGCACATACGGGCCGATGTACTGCTCGTAGAGCTTCTTCAGTTCTTCGCGGCGGCGCTCCATGTCTTTGCCTTCCAGCAGCAGCTGTAGGGCTGCCATGAATTCGCGTATGAGCCGCATTATGTAGTCGCGTTGTAGCATGTGGTGTCGGGGTTTTGTGTCTGTTGGTTGTCTGTGCTGTGGTTAACAAACTCGTACAGCTTCTTGTAAAACTTGTGTTTCGTCATTGTTGCGGCGTTGCCGAGTATGATGAGTTTCATTCTGGCACGTGTTATCGCCACGTTCATGCGGCGCAGGTCGGAGAGAAAACCTATCTGTCCGTCGTCGTTGGCGCGTACGAGGGAGATGACAATGATGTCGCGTTCCTGTCCCTGGAAGCCGTCCACGGTGTTGACGGTGATGAGTCGGCGCAGCGGACGCAGCTCTTCGTCGCGGCGTATGAGCTGCCGCAGATACTGCACCTGTGCTCGGTACGGCGAAATCACACCCACGTCGATGCGTTCGTCGAGCGCCCGTGAGCGACCTATCTTGGCGTAGTAGGAGCGTAGGGTGTCGATGGTGAGCTGCGCCTCCTGCTTGTTTATGCGTCCGAAGGTCTCGCCGACAAACTCTTCTTTTGCCCCTGTGAGCGACGTGTCGACCCACAGCATTGGCTCGTCGTAGTCGAGTATGCCGCGCCCCATGACCTCCGGGGCGGTCTGCACCTTGCCTTCGTAAAACCACTCGCTGGAGAACTGCATGATGCGTTCGTTCATTCTGTACTGCACGCCGAGCAGCGTCACCACGTCGGGGTGGTTTTCCACGATGCGTTCCATGAGCGTCTTGCCCAGTCCGCCGTGCAGCGCCGCGAGGCTCTTGACGGTCGGTGGCAGCTGACAGTGGTCGCCAGCGAACACCACACGTGTCGTGCGTCGCATCGGAATCCAGCAGGCGGCTTCAAGCGCCTGTGCCGCCTCGTCGATGAACAGTGTGCCAAACTTCATGCCGTCGAGCAGTCGGTTGGCGGCTCCGGTGAGCGTCGACGCTATGACACGCGCCTCTCCAAACAGCTCCGCGTTGATGCGCAGTTCCAGCTCCGTGGCACGACTCTTCAGCCGCTCCATCTTCTGGTGCCAGCTGTCCGAACGCTTACGCTGCGTCCGCAGCTCGCGCATCGCCTTACGCAGACTCCACAGCTGCGGGTAGTCGGGGTGTGCCTCGAAGCGCCGTTCGTATGTAAACGACAGCATCTTGTCGTTGACGCGCGTCGGATTGCCTATTCGCAAGACCGAGATGCCGCGGTCGACCAGCTTCTCCGAAATCCAGTCCACCGCCATGTTGCTCTGTGCACACACCAGCACCTGACTCTCGCGTTGCAGCGTCTCGTGTATAGCCTCGACGAGCGTGGTGGTCTTTCCCGTGCCCGGAGGACCGTGTACCACCATCACGTCTTTTGTCCACAGCACCTCGTTGACCGCCCGTTCCTGTGTGGCGTTGAGCCACGGAAAGCGCAGTGGCGCAAAGGCGAAGTGCTGAGGCTTCATCTGCGGCGTGTAGAACAGGTCGCGCAGGTATGCCAGGCGGTTGCCTTTGGCACTCATGGCGCGGTCGAGCGCGTCGAACATCAGGTGGTAGGAGGTCTCGTCAAACGACAGCTGCACCCCGAGCAGCGCACCCGGCTGCTGTAGCTCCACAGCCCTCGACATGTCGGGCAGCGTCACCACCATGCGTCCGCCGTCGGCATAGCTCACCGTGGCAGTGAACGACAGATAGTGTATCGTGGGCTTGCCCTTGAGTGTGGCGTCGCCCTCCGCTGCCGTGGCGTCTGCCGACAGACCGTTGCCTGGCGCCATCGGCGTGGCGGTGAAGAACGCTACTGGTCGTCCGAACTCGAAGTTGTGTTCTATGTCGTCGTCCTGCTGTCGCACAATCTCCACACACGGTTGGTTCAGCGAGTTGTAGTAGCTGCGTCCTGCCGTGACCGGAAACCACGCGTCGCCGCGCTTCACCTTGCGTGCCATGCCCGTCGCCTCCGTCTGTCGGCGGAAACTCTCCTTCTCACAAGCATACTCCACTTGCAAGAGGGCTTTTTGCTGCATAAGAGCCTGAATAGGTGTGTTCATGATTGCAAAGTTACTCAATGTTTCGGACAAATCGTTGGCTGCATTGGCTAAAAGCATTAAATTTGCAGAGAAAACACCATCGTCAGAAAAATTATGGACAACACCTTCATATCTGCTACAGACCATGTCGCGTCTGCCAATAGCGCCGACCGTGCCGACCATAGCGCCCATGTCGCCGACACAAGCACCGCCGGCATAGAGTTGCGCAGCCTCGTCGTGGGCTACGGCAGTGGCAGCAGCGCGCGCCGACTCAACCGCGCCGCCACGCAACAGGCGCCGTGTGGCATGCTCACCTGCCTCATCGGACCCAACGGTGTGGGCAAGTCTACGCTCTTGCGCACCATTGCGGGCTTCTGTGCGCCACTCGACGGCACGGTCGGCGTGTGTGGTAGCGACGTGGCAGCCATGTCGCCGCGCGAGCGGGCAGGGCAGATGGCGGTGGTGTTGACCGACCGTCCGGCGGTGGCATGCACCACGGTGGAGGAGATGGTGGCGTATGGTCGCGCACCCTACACAGGTTTTTTAGGACGTCTGACCGCCGCCGACCGCGCCGTGGTGGACCGCTCTATGGCGCTCGTGGGCATAGAGTCGCTCGCGCGCCGCACCGTGACGAGCCTTAGCGACGGTGAGCGTCAGAAGGTGATGATAGCCAAAGCGCTCGCACAGCAGACCCCCGTCGTGCTGCTCGACGAGCCTACCGCCTTCCTCGACTACCCCAGCAAGGTGGACATGATGTTGCTCCTGCGCCGTCTGGCACGCGACGAGCGCAAGGCGGTGCTGCTCTCCACCCACGACCTCGAACTGGCGTTGCAGACCGCCGACCGCCTGTGGCTACTGTCGCCGACGGCAGAGCTTGAGGGCGAAGCAGGTGCTTCGCATGGCGCCAATCCTTCTATGCATAGCTCCAATCTCTCTTCATACAGCGTCGCCTCCTCCTTTCCTGCTCCCGCAACACTGGTCGGCGGCACGCCGCGCGCCCTTGCCGATGGTGGGCAGATAGCTTCGTTTGTAAACCGCGACAGCATGGTGTTCGATGCCGACACTATGAGTGTGAGATTGAAACCAATGCCCTAACATGCTGCTTGCTGCCGATATAAATCTTCGCCACTTCAGCTTGACAAAACGATAGCTGCCATCTGACAAAATGATAGCTACCACTTGACAAAATGATAGCAGCCTTTTGGCGTTGTCAAAGGGCCGTAGTGGCGTTGTCAAAGGGCCGTAGTGACGACGCCAAAGGGCCGTAGTGGCGATGTCTATAGGTTTTTAACATCTGTTAAGAATTGGTGTCAGCCACGGCGCCTATTTTCTGACATTATGTAAACAAAACCTCCGTTTTGCTTGCTTGACTTACCCTAGAAAAACTTGACACTTTTGGATGCCTAAAACAAAAGTGTATGAGAACAAAAGTAAAACGTGAAAGAGATCGTGTCCTAAATGAAGCGACCGGTCAGTATGAATGGGTATGGGTATGGGTAGAATCCACTCGCTACATTCATGATGAAGAAGATCGAGTACTTGCTGCACTTGATTTCCTTAAAGGCGAGAATACGCCTGAGGAATTATGTGCTATTATGCGCTGCATAAGTTACGAATAATTTTGCAGAAACGGCAAGCGTTTGTGTATAAAATATGCCCATTATTTCGCCATGACGGCTTCCACTTCTGCGGCGCAGCGGTCGAAGGGTCCGCTGTGTTCGAGCTTCAGTGTGCACATGGCAGCGGCAAACTTGCCGGCTTCGTCAAAGCTTTCGCCGAGCGAGCGGCAGTAGAGATATCCGGCGGAGTAGGTATCGCCGCAGCCAGTGGCGTCTACAATCTCGCGCGGAGCATATGCTGGTATCTCGTGGAACACGCCTTCGGAGAGAATCAGCGAGCCATAGCTGCCGAGCGTCACCACCACCTCTTTCACTCCCCAGTCGGCGAGCTGGCGGGCTGCCTCGCGTGGGTCGGTGCTGCCGGTGATGACTTCCATCTCGTGCTCATTCACCTTTATGATGTCTGTGCATGCCAGTATGTCGCGCTTTCCTGCCCAGTCTATGGGGTAGACATCTTCGCCGCGCACCTCACGCAGATAGCCCTGCGCGTCGATGGAGATGCGGCCTTTGGTCGAGAGGTACTTCACTACCTCTGGTGAGAAGTCGTCGGCGAGCAGCGAGCCGAGGTGGAAAATGTTGGCGTCGAGGCCCTCCATCTCGTCCACGGTGAATGGGTCGGCTTTGGCTCTGACCTTTTGTGTGCGGTCGTTCTGGTCTTCGCCGTAGATGTTTTCAAAGAACACGGAGTGGCGGCTGGGCCATGTGCGCACGTCTAATCCTGCCTTGCGCATGTCTTCTACCACGCCCATCTCGTCGGCGCCGAGCTTTGTCGCCAACTCAAATGTCACCTTCTTGGGCAGGCTGTTGAGTGCGTAGGCGAAGTAAAACGATGTGCCGCCAGCCATGTACACGGTCTGACGCGGTGTTACTATCTTGTCTTTGGTGATGTGACCAATGCAGCAGATGTCTTTTTTCATTGCTTGTTGTCGTTATTGTTGAAATATGGTGTCGGCGCAAGGAGCACGGTAAGGCGACGTCGACAGCGTTGGCTGCAAAGTTAATGAAAATTGGTGAATATAGTGGAAATGAGACGCTTCAATTGTCATAATTTCGTAATAATGGCGCCGAAATTTCGTAATAATGACGTCAAAACCACATTTTTTCAGTAAGTTTGCATCGCAATTCTGCCGCGTTGTGTATCGCACGGCTTAAAACGGTGGAGTTGTTTCCGCTATGACAGACATAACAAAGAAGAAACAGATACTACTCATCTGCGACATGCCAGGCTACGGCAAGGTCGCCACGGCGGTGATGATTCCCATACTTTCGTACATGGGCCATCCCACATACAACATTCCTACCATGCTCATATCCAACACATTTGAGTATGGACGCTTCGAGATGCTCGAGACCACCGACTACATCAGCGGCACGTTTCGCGCGTGGCACGATCTCGGCTTCACGTTCGACGCCGTGGCGACGGGCTACATTCCCTCCGAGCGTCAGGCGCAGATAGTGTCGGACTTCTGCAAGGAGCAGGCGGCACAAGGCACCGCCGTGTTTGTAGACCCTGTCATGGGCGACGAAGGTAAGCTCTACAACGGCGTGGGAGAGACGGCTGTCAACGCCATGCGTGAGATGGTGGGCGTGGCACATGTGACCTATCCCAACTACACGGAGGCATGTCTGCTCACGGGGCTGCCCTACGAAGCGGAGGGCGTGACACGCGACAGGGCGCGCCAGTTGATTGACGGCGTGCGCGAGATTGGCGCCAAGTCGGTCATCATAACGAGCATTACAGTGGAGGGACGCCCCTCTGTCGTGGGCTACAACCACCTCAACGACACCTATTTCGAACTGCCGTTCACAGAGATTCCGGTCCATTTCCCTGGCACTGGCGACATCTTCTCCGCCGTGCTCATAGGCCATCTGCTCGACGGCATGGCGCTCGCCACCGCCACACAGCGTGCCATGGACTCGGTCTACAACCTCATTGACAAAAACCGCGACAACGAGGACAAAAACTGTGGCATACCCATAGAGTCGGACCTGGGGCTGATAGTGTAAGTGGAAACCCCTCGTTTGTGAGGGTGTTATTTGTAAAAAAACGAGAGTCGAAACATCTACTTATCTAAAATAATTTGTATATTTGCAATCTATAAATAATTTAAGTTTCGCATGCCTTTGGCATGCTGATAGTTAACAAGTTGACGAGCGAACGAGCTGTTTGCTTTTATAACTCAAATTCTTTATAACAACTTTGATAAGTATGGGTAACAGCTTGTCCGCTCGGCTTTGCCGCTTGCCATAGCAAGAACTTGTCAACTCGTTTACTGATAGCAAGTTGAAAACTTGCGAAACTTTAATAAATAACGTATAACCAGCAAGAAATCTATGAAAGTTAAACAATTATTCCTGCTGTCAACTTTATGCTTGACAATGGGTACCACACAGGCTCCTGCACAAGGATTCCTGAACAAGTTGAAGAATAAAGGCGCAAAACTCGTAAAACAGGCAATGCCCGCCCCAGTGAAAGACGTGGTGAACACGGTGAAGGAAGCCGAAGGATCGGCTTCGAGAACCAAAACCCGTGTGGAAAACAGGGTGCGTAACAGAGTGGGTGGCGAAAGCATGTGACGCACAAGAACGCAAGGCGGCAGCGCGACGGCTGGTAGCGGCGGCGGTGTGACGCTAAGCCCTAAAAAGAAGGAAATAACGATAAAGCTTTGCCGTGGTCTTGGACCGTCGACATGGTACGGCCGCAAAAATGCGCGTTCGCCGCTGCCTCCTGTCTGCTCAAAGCAAGACAGCTGGTACAGCTCGCTCCCATTCATCCACGACATGGACAACGCCAGCCTCGTGGCTGAAGCAAACATGTTAGAAAACCTTGTGACGAAACATACGTCAAAAGTTTGCTCACCCGTGGTTTTTCGTCGCGAGGAAAACTCAATAGAGAGGGGAGCACGCATAAGTGCGCTTAACAACGCCGTGAGATACCTCAACGGCAGCACGGACGAGATGCCAGAAGTGTTTGAGAGCGGGGCGTTCAAACGCGCCATGCAGTCAGACTATTCGGCCCTTTACCCCTCGCTGGAACCCGAGACGGTGAAATATCTCAAAAGCATAAACCGCACCACAAAAGAGGTAACGGTGACCGTGTATGAGGGCAATTCGGCTTACGACAACAGGATGAACATCGACGAGATGTGGTTTGAAGTGAACCCCAGCGAAAGAACCGCCAAGCTGCTGGAGATGGACAACGACGAGTCGACAGGCAAAGACTACAC
>JALEVZ010000055.1 GCA_022788105.1 Prevotella sp.
GATGGTACAATGATGTCGAAAATTTTGGATATGAAGGCTTCAACAAGGTTATTGAAACCTTTGAGAACCACAACGACACCATCATCAACTATTTTGAGGAAAGGCTTACTAATGCATCGGCAGAGTCGTTTAATGCTAAAAAAAAAGCTTTCAGAACACAGTTTAGAGGTGTAGGGGATATTAGATTCTTCATGTACAGGCTGGCAACACTTTATTCCTAACATACGGTGTTACCAACCGGAAAAATCCGCTGACCCAAAACTTTGGTTTTGCTCTCGCTAAACGATATACAAAAGGAGGGTGCACCATAAATGACCATAGTCAATTATGACACACCCTCTTTTTTATTTTTATCACTGCCACTTGCGACATCATATCACCGCCACATGGGCTTCATATCACTGTCACATGGGCTTTTTATCACTACCACTTGCGACATCAGCAGAGCGCGTCTGCCGATGCGTGGCATAGTGTTTTATTAGATACCCATCTTCTTACGGATATCCTTAGGAATGGCGTTCTTGTTCACAACGAAGTCCATGGTCTTGTAAGCGATGAAGTTCTTTGACATGTACCATGTGCCCTTGTATGTACCAAACTCACCCCATGAGTTCTTCACCATGTAGTACTCGCGACCGTTCTGGTCCTTTGCGATACCATAGATGTGCATGCCGTGGTCGTCAGTAGTCTCCCAGTTGTCGTAAGCCTCCTGACGCATCTTCTGAGTAGGAACAATCTCCGGAGCGTTTACACCCAGAGAGTCTACCTTGCTCTTCTTCTGCGCAGCGGTGAGCTTCAGCCAGTGGGCAGCGTCGCTACCAGCGAGGTTCTGCACCTTCTTTGAGTCATAAGCGATAGCAAGACCGTCGCGTGTGAAGCCTTCCTCAGACACGTCGCCACCCCAAGCGATGGTGTAACCGTTCATGATGGCGTTGTCGATGATGCGCATCATGTCGTCCATCGGAACGTTCCAGCTCAGCGGCCAGCGCCAGTTATCCTGCACCTCTACGGCAAACTGTGTCCAGAACGGATGGTGAGTATAGCTTGTTACAGAAACATAGTCGTCGAGATTCAGACCCAGGCTCTCTACGAAAGACTTCGGAGTATAGGTCTTGCCCTCATACTTGAAGCTCTCGGGGCACTTGCCGAGATATGAATCGAGGATGCCCTGCAGGCCCTCTTTCCACACGGGAGACAGCTTCTTAGCCTTGCTCTTAGCAACAGCTTCCACGTAGGGAGTCATCACTTCAAAGAACTCGTTGAAGTTAGCCAGCGAGTCACCGTACAGAGTTCCGGGCAGCGGCATAGCGTTTTCGGGGCAGATGCCGTAGTTCTTGAGGCAGTAGAGCACGTCGAAGTGGCTGCCACCCTGTGCAAACGACACGTCACCATGCATACGCACAGCCATTGTTGCACGGTCCATATAGGTCTTGTTAGCAACGAACATCTCGCAGAGGTCGTATGTCTTGCCAGTGTTCTTCAGAATTTCGCTCTCGAAATAAGACAGACCAGAGAAGTCCCAACACGTACCGCTGCGGTTCTGGTTTTTAACACTTGTAATAGGATTTGCTTTTACCGTGGTGAACACGGGTTTGTTCTTGTTGGCATCATCTTTCTTGTCCTGAGCGTTGACGCCTGTTGCCAGCACAGCAAGTAAGGCCAGCGTGAATAATTTTTTCATAGAATCGTTTTGTTTGCTATAAATTAATTGTTGTTGTTTTACCTTATTATATATAGAGCATCTCTGCTTCACATAAAGCACATCTCTGCTTCGCGCAAAGAGCATCTCTGCTTCACATAGAGTGCATCTCTACACCATCGGTTTAGTTGTTTGCCATAAACGCCTCCACGTCCTTAGCGTGATAGGGTATGCGTTCGTCTCCGATGAAGCGGCATCCGTCTGCCGTGATGAGCACATCGTCTTCGATGCGTATGCCGCCGAAGTCTTTGTAAGTCTCCAGCTTGTCGAAGTTGAGGAACTCCTTGCAGTGTCCGCTCGCCTTCCAGTTGTCTATCAGAGCTGGAATGAAGTATATGCCCGGTTCGTCGGTCACGACAAATCCCTCTTCAAGGCGGCGTCCCATGCGCAGGCAATTGGTTCCGAACTGCTCCAGATTGGGTCTTGTCTCCTCGTCGAAGCCAACGTTTATCTGGTCAAGGTTCTCCATATCGTGTACGTCCATGCCCATCATGTGTCCCAGTCCGTGGGGAAGGAACATGGCATGAGCGCCAGCACGCACTGCCTCATCGGTGTCGCCCTTCATCAGTCCCAGCTCCTTCAGACGCTCGGTCATCAGGCGGCACACGGCGAAGTGTACGTCCATATATTTCACTCCGGGCTTCGCCACCTCCAACACGTAGTCGTGACACGCCTCCACTATGCTGTAAATCTCGAGCTGACGCTGCGTAAACTTACCGCTGACGGGCATGGTGCGCGTGTGGTCGGAGCAGTAGTTGTTCACTGTCTCGGCACCAGCGTCGCACAGCGCGAGGCGTCCTGCTTCCAGCACAGCCATCGACGGGTTGCCGTGCATTATCTCGCCATGCTGGCTGAAGATGGTCGGGAAGCTCACCATAGCACCGTAAGAGTTTGCTATGCCGTCGACCTGACCACCCACAAACTTCTCCGTCACGCCCGGCTTTGTCAAGCGCATGGCGGTGGTGTGCATGAGATAGCCAATCTTTCCGGCACGTTCCAGCTCCTCTATCTCCTGCTGCTCCTTTGTCGAGCGCATCTTCACCACAGCCTTGATGAGAGTCATGCTGGCTGCCGCCTTCTGCTTGTCAGGATGAATACCGAGCAGGTCGTGAATCTGAATCTTTATGTCATGGCGGTAAGGCGGCAGGAAATGAATCGTGCGTTTCTGTCTCATGGCTTCGTCGCAGATGTCTTTCAGTGCGCGCATCGGGGCAGAATTTGCCACGCCCACCTGTGCTGCGAGGTCACAGACGCTGTCTACGCTGCCATACCACACTATGTCTTCAATATCGATGTCGTTGCCGACGAGCGTCTCTTTGTCGTTGTCTATGTCTATCACTCCGACCAGTCCGTCGCGGTTCTGACCGAAATAATAGAGGAAAGAAGAGTCCTGTCGGAACGGGTAGTAACCGTTGTTTGGGAAGTTGCACGGCGACTCGTTGTTGCCGAACAATATTATGACACCGTCCTTCACAAGTTTCTTCAACTTGGCGCGACGGCTGACGTAGGTTTGTTTGTCAAACATATAAAATAAAAATTTTATCGTATGTGACTGCAAAGTTACGACTTTTTCTAATTATTTATGTATCTTTGCCGTCAAAAAAACATAAAACAGGCAAAAAACACGGTTAAATTTATGCAGATTGACAGGAAGACAGGACTGGTACTTGAAGGCGGAGGGATGCGCGGAGTGTTCACCAGCGGTGTGCTCGACGCGTTCATGAAACACAACCTTACGTTTCCATACGTAGTGGCAGTGTCGGCAGGAGCGTGCAACGGCATGTCGTATGTGAGCCACCAGCCGCGCCGCGCACGCATCTCAAACATCGACTATCTCGAGCGATATAAGTACATCGGCATCAGACACTTAGTGACACAAGGCTGCATCTTCGACCGCGACCTGCTCTACGACAAGTTCCCGAACCAGTATCTGCCCTTCGACTTCGACACCTTTTTCAACAGCGAGATGGAGTTTGAGATGGTCACCACAAACTGCCGCACAGGCCTGCCCATGTATCTGTCTGAGCGCCACGACCGCCAGCGCGCACTCGACATAGTGCGCGCCTCAAGCAGTCTGCCATACGTCAGCAAGATAGTCGACGTCGACGGTGAGCCCATGCTCGATGGCGGCATTGTCGACAGCATACCCGTAGAGCGCGCCATAGCAAAGGGATTTCCACGCAATGTGCTCGTGCTCACGCGCAACAAAGGTTACCGCAGCACTGGCCGCGACCATAAAACACCGCGCTTTGTCTACCGCAACTATCCCCGTCTGCGTGTCGCACTGAGCCACCGCATAGAAGCATACAACGCCCAGCTCGACACGATAGACCGCATGGAGGCAGAGGGACGTGTCTTGTGCATACGCCCCGAGCGCCCTATGGAAGTGGGAAGAATAGAGAAAGACACCGCCAAACTCGAACGCCTGTACGAAGAGGGCTTCATGCTCGGTGAGCGATTTTGCAGCAAGTACTGGAAATAAGAGGTTTTGCTGACACTTTGCTAATATTTCGGCACTTTTGCTTACGCCAATTCTTAACACGTGTTAAAAGCACAATGAGTTTCACACTACGGCCCTTTGACGACGTCATTAGGCCCATTTGACAAGCCCATTAGGCCCATTTGACAAGCCCAAAGAGGCACTATCATTTTGTCAACTCGCCCTAATGGTAAATCCACTAAATAAAAAAGGCTTTTGAAGCAGCAACGACGATAGCGCCGTTACGCTTCAAAAGCCTTCAGATACACACCTTAACCTATCGGTGTGGCATGCTTTATTTCAGCAGGTCGGGGCGCAAACGACGTGTACGCTCCATAGCCTGCTCCATCTCCCAGTTCTTTATTTTTGCCTCGTTTCCACTGAGTAGGATGTCAGGAACCTTCCATCCCTTGTAGTCGGCAGGACGTGTGTAGATTGGCGCAGAGAGCATGTCGTCTTGGAAACAGTCGCTCAACGCGCTCTGTTCGTCACCGATTACGCCCGGCACGATGCGCACAATGGCGTCTGCCATGACCGCAGCGGCCAGCTCACCGCCCGTCAACACGTAGTCGCCGATGGATATTTCGCGCGTGATAAGGTGGTCGCGCACTCGCTGGTCTATGCCCTTGTAGTGGCCACAGAGTATGATGAGGTTGCCCTTCAGCGACAAATCGTTTGCTACATGCTGGTCAAACTTCTCGCCATCGGGCGATGTAAATATCACCTCGTCGTAGTCGCGCTCTGCCTTCAGCGCCGATATGCAGCGGTCGATAGGTTCGCACTGCATCACCATACCTGCAAATCCGCCATACGGATAGTCGTCTACGCGGCGCCATTTGTCAAGCGTATAGTCGCGCAGATTGTGCAAATGAATTTCTGCAAGCCCCTTCTTCTGGGCTCGTGCAAGTATCGATTCGTTTATGAAGCCCTCAAGCATTTCGGGCAATACGGTTATAATGTCTATTCTCATGGATGCAAAATTACGTAATTTATCGGACAAATCACTAAAAACTCAAGCCTATATTGCGTCGTGACCACTACTTTTTGTCTGCGCCGCAGCAACTTGCCGCCACAACCAGCAGGCTGCCAGCATATCGGCAAGCGGCTGTCATCGCGCCTGCCAGCAGGCAGACTTTGAGCCACCAGCAGATAGTCATCGCGCCTGCTCATCTACACCGAGGCCAAACAAAGCGAAGTCGCCTTTGAGCGGATCGTCGGGGAATATGTCGCTCATACGTGCCGTAAGTCGACGCGCCGAAGTCATGGACGCGCCCTTGCTTGACAGCAGTCCGAGCCTAAACGCTTCACTCACGACATGCGTGTCCATAGGCATGACAAGCGTGCGGCGGTCTATTATGTCTGCCCACAGGCCAAGATCGACAGGCGAAGCGTCGCGCACCATCCACCGTAGAAACATACACACACGCTTACATGCCGACGTTGTGTTCTTCGGCACGACCCCTACCGAACCGTTATCGGCAAAGAAGCGACACAGACCACCTATCACCACAAACGCGTCACGGCATCCGTCAGCCTCCTGTTCCATGCTCTCCACCTCTCGTTCCATGCTCTTCGCACCCTGTTTCATGCTCTCCGCGGCGAGAACTGCCTCTGCAAAGCCTCGCAACGAGCCGTAATCGACCAACAAGCGTTGCAGCGCGACAAGGAAAGCACGCATCGTGCGGTTGGTGTAAAGGCGGTAGTAGCAGCCGTCATCGTCGGGAATGTCGTCTACAAACCGCCCACTTCTCACCCACAGGTCTACGTCGCCGCCCGCCCAATCTATAATGCGCTGTATCTTTGGGAAGAACTGTTTCCTCGCCCCATAGCTGAGTGCAGATGCCACAAACGCCGTTGTCTCACGGTTGGTGTCACCTGTTACCTGGTGCATGAAGCTGCTGGGGTCTGCCGCCAAGAACTCGACGGTCTCATACCTTGCCGCCAATTGCCTAATAAGAGTTGCTGTATTGTTGTCCATGTCACATCGCTTTTTGTGAAATTTGCTAAACTTTTGTAAATAAAAAAAAGCGACAACCTTCACAGGCGACCGCTTCAAATCTTCAATAGGTATTAGCCTTCTTAAGGCAAAAAGATTGTTTTCAGGATAACGATTGCAAAGGTACTGTCTTTTTTCGGGGTTCACAAACTTTTTGTAAACTATTTTTAGCAAAATAGTATTGTGCTCCCACACAATTTTATTTTTGACATTTTTCATTACGTTTTTTATTGGAAATGAGCTTTATATGAGCATTGTGTCATAGAAATAGTGCTATCTCCAGATGAAAAAAAACACATTGTCACCTACAATTTATTACCCCCAAAAAGCGCAGATTGTCTTTTGTTTGCATTATCTTTGCATAAGATAAGCGGCACCTCAGCAATTAAAGCAAGCTTTATTGCGTTCGGTTTGCATTATCTTTGCAAAAGATAGGCGGCACCTCAGCATCGCTAACACAATATGCGCCACCTCATCAAACACAAGAATCGTAAACAAACATACCCTTATTATGCAGACAAGAAAACTATTAGTTGCTACAGCGTTGCTGTCAATGACGGCAAGTGTGCAGGCGAAAGTGAAGCTGCTGCCGATATTCTCCGACAACATGGTGCTTCAACAGCAGACTGCAGCCCCGCTGTGGGGAGAAGCAAAGGCTGGCAAGACAGTGAAAATCGTGACCTCATGGGACAAGAAAACCTACACCACACGTGCCAGTGCCGATGGCAAATGGCGCATCGACGTGCAGACACCAGTGGCTGGCGGACCCTACGAAGTGAGCATCAGCGACGGCAAACCCGTTGTGCTGCACGACGTGATGATAGGTGAAGTGTGGCTGTGTACAGGTCAGAGCAACATGCAGATGCCTATGGAGGGCTGGAACGTGAAGATGAACGCCGACGAGATAGCGGCATCGGCAGCCACCACCAACGTGCGCCTCATGCACGTAGACAACGCCATCAGCAAGCTCCCGACCACCGACATGCCAAACCAGAAGCACACATGGGAGAAGTGTTCGCCTGAGACTGTGAAGAACTTCTCTGCCACTGGCTACTTCTTCGGCAAAGAGCTTGCTGCCAGCCGCGGCGTGACCGTAGGACTCATCATGACCTGCTGGGGCGGCACAGACATAGAGTCGTGGATGAGCGGACGTGTGCTCAGCACCATGCCCGACATGAAACAGGCGGTCGACGCCATAGCCAACGACACGCTGACAGACGCCGAACACGAGGTGAAATATCAGCAAGAGATGGCAGCATGGTATGAGTCGACAGGAAAGACAGAGGGTTCTATCGCCGCCGACGGCACCGTGACATGGGCTGCCCCCACGTTCGACGACAGCTCATGGCAGCTGCTTCCCCAGCCGAAGAAGATAGACGAAGTGGGCTACAGCAACTTCGACGGCACGGTGTGGTATCGCAAGACCATCGACATACCAGCCCGTTGGGAGGGCAAAGACCTCAAACTGGAGTTGTCAACCATCGACGACATGGACATGACCTACTTCAACGGACAACTCGTGGGACATATAGAGGTGTGCCCCGTAAACCGCGTCTACACCGTGCCGGCAGCCCTTGTGAAAGCCGGACGTGCCGTCATCACCGTGCGAGTGTTTGACTCAGGCAGTGCTGGCGGACTGCGTGGCAACGCCGACAACATGGCGCTGTCGTGTGGCGACGACCGTATGAGCCTCGGCGGAGAGTGGCGCATGAAGATAGCATCGAACATGAACGACATGCCAAAAGCCCCCGTCAACCCCGTCAACAACCCGTTCATACCCACCGTGCTCTACAACGCCATGATAAGACCACTCGTACCCTTTGCCGTGAAAGGCGCCATCTGGTACCAGGGCGAGAACAACGCGCCGCGCGCATACCGCTACCGCGACCTGCTGCCGCAGATGATTGCCGACTGGCGAGGCGACTGGCAGCAGGAGTTTCCGTTCATGATAGTGCAGCTCGCCAACTACATGCAGCGCAACGACCAGCCCACTGAGTCGGAATGGGCAGAGCTACGTGAGGCACAGCTCCTCACATCGCGCACCGTGAAAGGTACTGGTCTGGCGGTGACAATAGACGTTGGCAACCCCGACGACATACACCCCACCGACAAACAGAGCGTAGGCCACCGTCTGTCACTCGCCGCACGCCACACCGCCTATGGCGAACAGACCGAGAGCCGCGGACCCGAATGTGAGAGCTACAGCATCGAAAACGGCAGCGTGCGTCTCTCCTTCAGCCACACCACAGGCGGCCTGAAGACCCACGGCGACAGCCTCAAGGGCTTTGCTATTGCCGGTGGCGACCACAAATTCCATTGGGCAGACGCCCGCATTGAGGGCAACGACATCGTGGTGTCGTCGCCACAAGTGCCGTCGCCGCTTGCCGTGCGCTACGCATGGGCAGACAATCCCGACTGCAACCTGTACAACGGCGCCGGTCTGCCTGCCACACCCTTCCGCACAGACATGTGGACAGGCGTGACCGTGGGACGCTAACGACACACACGACAGGCGCCACACACCCTGTCATAACATCCCGTCACGCCCTGTCATAACGCCCCACCCCTGTCGCCCCACGTCCCACAAGGCGAGGGGTGACACATCAATTACGAACATAAACCAACATGTCGGCAACACGTCCGACAAACACATCAGACAAAACATGGACAAAACTAAGAAACGACTGTTATTCGTATGTCTCGGCAACATCTGTCGCAGCCCGGCGGCAGAGGCAGTGATGAGAAAGATGGTGGCAGACGCCGGACTGGCAGACAGCTACGAAATAGACTCGGCAGGCATAGGCGACTGGCACACAGGTCAGCTCCCCGACCGCCGCATGCGAGCCTGTGGCGCGCAGCGTGGCTACCGACTGGACAGCCATGCACGCCAGATTCGTAAAGACGACTTCACCCGCTTCGACCGCATACTCGTAATGGACAGCGAAAACTACCGCACCGTCACGGCGCTCGCCCCTACCGCCAGCGCGAAACAGAAGGTGGAGATGCTCGTCGACTACTGCACCGACCACACTGGCGCCCATGCCGTGCCCGACCCCTACTACGGCGACGAGAGCGACTTCAACCACGCCCTCGACCTCGTCGAAGACGCCTGTCGCGGACTGCTCGAAGCCACTGCTGCCCACGACTGATGGCAAGTGACAAAATGAAAGCGCCCTTTCGAGCTTGTCAAAGGGGCGTAGTGGCGACGTCACTACGGCCTAATGACATCGCCAAAGGGCCGTAGTGGGAAAGCCTCCGCTGTTTTAACAGACGTTAAGAATTGGTGTAAGAAAAAACGTGCGTATCCTGACATTATGTCAACGATACGCACGTTTTGCTTACATTTCTATTTTGTCTTATCTACAGTTCTGTTCTGTCTTACCAACAGCTTTATTCTGTCGCCACGACG
>JALEVZ010000058.1 GCA_022788105.1 Prevotella sp.
CAGTCCGCGGCTGTCGAGGAAACCCTCGTGCGCGTCGGGCCACAGACCGGCGTCGTTCTGTGTGCAAGCCTTCAGCTCATCGAGCGTGCGGCCCTTGAAATACTGTACGCGGCGAATGGCGCTGTGGATCTCGCTGTAGACGAGATACCACCAGTCGCCCATCTTGAACACGTCGGGACACTCGTAGAAGCGGTCCCACATGCAGCTCATGAACACGCCCTTGTGATCCCATGCCTTCATGTCGGTAGATGTCCACTCTGCCAGCACGCCCTTGCCGCCCTTCTTGGTAGCCACGAGCATGTGATAGAGGTTGTCGTCGCCACGGAAAACGAAGGGGTCGCGGAAGTCGTTCTTCTCATAGCCATAGTCGGCGCCACGGAGATAGAACGTGCGGCTCTTTGTCCATGTCTTGAAGTCGGGGCTTGTTGCCATCATGACCATCTCGCGGCTGTCGCCCTCGTTCAGTTCATACTTATGTCCTGTAAAGAAGGTGTAGTAGAGCTTGTCGCTCTCGTTGTAGACGGTCGATCCTGTGCCGATGGCTGCATCCTGCTCGTTTATGCCACCGCAAGGAATCATTTCTCCCAGCGAGGTGTAAGAGGCAGCGTCGGTGGTGCTCACCGCCCAGATGGGGTGATAGGTACCCACGGGATTGGGGCGATAGTCTTGCAGATAGAGTATCTTGAAGTCTTTTGCTACTGGGTCGTAGAAAGGCATGGGGTCGCCCACATAACCGCTCTGCGGCTTATAGTAGATGTCTTGTGCTGCAAGATCAGACGAGGCAAAGAGGGTGGTGGTAGACCAGTCGCGCTGCTCCACAACATCGTTGTTGTCGCTGCAACCCACCAGCGGTGTCACGGTTGCAGCAGCCATAAGGAATGAATATATCATAGTTTTCATTGCTTTCATTTTTCTACTTGTTCATAAGATAATTAATTGCGTTCATTGTCATCGTCTCCACGTTCTTGTGGTAGCGGTCGCTGCTTGCGTCAACGGTGGTGTGCCAGTCGTAACAGCCTGAACCAATGCAGACGATGCCGCCCTTGCCCGCGTTGGCAGGGAACTCCCAAACCACGATGGCACCGTCGCCGCCGTAGCCCAGATCCTTGGCACCCGTTTCCTTGCGCCATGTGGCGTAGTCGGCGTAGCCACCCCAGTCGGCGCCGATGTGCCACTGAGCGGTAGAGTTGGTTATGCCGTAGCCTGTGTCGCAGGTGTACACGGCGTTGCTGTCGTCGCCACTGACAAGGTTCTGGTAGATGGCGTGGCTGTCGTTGCCGTTCTTTAAGAAGCTCCAGGGTCCGCCTGTGATCTCAGGACTGCCCTCTGCTCCACCCCAACAGTTGTTAGGAACGCGACCGTCTTTCTGTGCGCCGATGTAGGCGGGCAGGTTGGTAGCGTAGCGTGTGAGGAGGAATGCGCCGCCGTTGTTATAGTAATCGCGCAGCTTGGCAGCAGCGTTTATTGCTTCGGGAGCAGCCTTCTCGAAGGCAGCGGCCTGGTCCACGCCACCGTCCTTGTGGAAGTGCCACCACATGAGCTTACACTCAGAGAGGTCTACCGAGCCGGTCTTTATGGCGTCGAACGACACATAGAGCGAGTTGGGCACGTTCTGCAACATCCAGTTGCAGGCGTCAGCCTCCTCTGCGTTCAGGCCGCTCATGTCCGGAGCAGTGCCCACGAACACCATTGTCGGCTTACCGATAACGGTCACGGTGACGGTGTATGTGGCCTTGGCGGTGTTGTTTTCAACGGTAAACTCTACAGGGTTGGTGAAGTCGACTGGTGTGTTGCTCTTCGGTGTCACGGTGGCGTTCTCGCTCACGGTGACGGTGGGCACGAGCTTGGTCACGTCGGCATCGGCAGGCACAAACACGCTGATGGTCTTGGCAGCCTCATCCACGCTTCCTACATAGGTGCCGTTGAGCTTGAACGACAGAATCTTGGCCTCGTCGCGCACAGCCCTCACGGTCCAGTCGAGGAACACGTCTTCGTTTGTCACATGCAGAGAATGGGCCACGGTCATGTTGAGCTTGTCGCCAGTGGCGATGTCGGCCTTTGCGCCGTCGCTCAGTTCGAGCTTTGTCACAGTCATCTCCTTGGTGTCGTAAGTCTCGGGCACACGCACGGTGACGGTGCGCGAGGCGGCATCGACGATGCCTTCATACTGGTCGAGGGCCAGTGAGTTGACGTTGCAATCGCCGTTGAGCAGCAGATCCGACGTGTTGTCATCGGAGCACGCCGTTGTGGCTCCTGCCATCACGACCACTGCCAGGGCTGCATATATAAAATGTGCAATCTTGCTTAATGTTTTCATTGTTGTTTGTCTTTTTTGTTGTTGTAGGAGCAGGGCGATGGCCCCGCTCCTGTAAACCTGAACTTTTTTAGACGCTCTGGCTCTTACCAGTTGCCGATGTTCTGTGTGTAGTGGCCGTTAGAAGCGGAGATCTGACTGAACGGAATGGGCAGATACTCGTTCTTGTTCTTCGTAAACTTGGCGTCTTTGTAGATTGAGCAGTCGCCTGCCTCCTCAGCATAATACTTGTTGAGCACGTCGGCAGCCTCGCCCCAGCGCACAAGGTCGAAGAAGCGTTCGCTCTCCATGCCCATCTCCACGCGGCGTTCCATCTTCACGATCTTGAGAGCCTGAGCCTGGTCGTAGCTACCCTTGTAGGTAGAGATGTTCATGCGCACGCCATAGTCGGTCTCATAGTTGGAGATCACGCCCATGCTCTGCTTGGCGCGTGTGCGGAGCTTGTTGACCAGGCTGATAGCCTCGTTGATGCGTCCGTCGTTGAGCTGCACGAGAGCCTCGGCACGCTCCAGCAGCACGTCAGCATAGCGGAAGACGATGCGGTTCTCGGGAGTGCCCCACCATGAGCCCTTGATAAGGTAGCCACAGTCGGGGTCTACGTTCTGCTTCAGCGTCACATAGTAGCCATAGAGGCCGTGTGAGCGGCTCCATGTGTCGGTCTCGTCCATCATGTATTTAGAGTTGAACTCGTAAGGCAGACCCGGTATGCCGACGGTGAGGAAGAGACGGGGGTCTGCATAATCGGCCGACTTGTCATAGTCTTTGTCGTTGAAGGTGTCGAGCAGTGGCAGACCCTCGGCGTTGGTGCGGAAGGCGTTGACCATGTTCTGCGACGGCTTGTAGAAATCGCAACCGCCGTCGGTCACGCCGGCAATGTTGGGTACGATAAGACCGTAGCTCCAGTTGAGGTTACCCAGCTTGGTGCCGTCGTTCATCGAATACTGTATGGCCCAGATGCTCTCCACGCCGTTCTCATACTGTGTCTCGGGGCGGAAGTTGTTATGGAAGTCGGCCTCAAGGTCGAAGCCGCCGGCCTGATAGATGGCGGGGTCGCTATACTCTACCACCTTCTTCAGATCGTCGGCAGAGATAGAGGTCACCTCGTTGCTCTGTGCGTTGTCCTGATGATATGCCTTGTAGAGATATGCCTTTGTCAGGAAAGCGGCAGCGGCAGCCTTTGAGGGGCGTCCCACCTCTTTCTGCTTTGCGGGCAGCACCTTGTAGGCATCTTCCAGGTCGTTGATGATAAGCTGCCAACCCTCGTCGTTGGTGTACTCGGTGTTTGAGAGGTTGTTATAATCCTCGACGGTGAGGTTGGAGTTCATCACGAACGGAATGTTCTTATACAGACGCTTCAGGAGGAAATGACCGTAGGCACGCAAGAACTTCATCTCGCCCACGCGCTCGTCTTTCAGCGCATAATCCTTCGAGTCGAGCTGTTCGAGCTGTGCCAAGGCGGTGTTAACGCGCGAGATGCAGTTGTAAAGGCGTGTCCACATGTCGCTGATGTTCCAGTTGGTCGTCAGTATGCCCTGCGAGATTTCCAGCTGATGGAACACGTCGCCGTCGCTCGTTCCGTTACCGCCTTTGTAGGCATCGTCGGAACGCACGTCGAAGTTCCACATTGAGAACGAAGAGTTGACATCTTCGGCAGACATATAGACGGCATAAGCCGAGATGACCAGATTGTCGATGCGGCTGGGGTCTTTCACCTGAGTCTCGTCCAGGGTGCCCTGCGGCTTCTGATGGTCAAGAAAATCGTCGCAGCTGCCCAGTGACAGCGCACCTGCCGTGAGGACGGTGGCAAGGGCCAAGCGGCTAAATATTTTGGTTTTCATTGTTGTTTTCTTTTTTAAGTTTTTTCTTTGTTTCGGAAGAGAAGGAAGTTATGGAAGTGAAGGAAGTGAGCGGAAGTTAAGGGAAGTTAACTCGCTTCGCTCGTGAAGTTAACAGACAATAGCCTTGGCTATAGGATTTTTCACTTTTCGTTTTTCACTTTTCACTCTTCACTCTTCAATCTTCCCTCTTTCCTTCTTAAAAGGTTACATTCAGTCCGAAGGTGATGTTCAAAGGAATGGGGTAACCATAGTTAGGATTCTCGGGGT
>JALEVZ010000097.1 GCA_022788105.1 Prevotella sp.
TTCTATCCTGACACCGGAGCAGACACAGTACTACTTCCTCTCAGGATTCACAGCTAAGCTCGCTGGTACAGAGCGCGGCATCACAGAGCCCACTCCTACATTCTCAGCTTGCTTCGGCCAGGCATTCCTCGAGCTGCATCCGACTAAGTATGCACAGGAGCTGGTTAAGAAGATGGAGAAGAACAACGCCAAGGCTTACCTCGTAAACACTGGCTGGAACGGCACTGGCAAGCGCATCTCTATCCGCGACACCCGTGGCATCATCGACGCCATCCTCAGCGGCGACATCGACAAGGCTCCTACAAAGCAGATTCCGATGTTCGACTTCAAGGTTCCGACAGAGCTTCCCGGAGTTGCTACAGAGATTCTTGACCCGCGCGACACCTACGCTGACGCTGCTCAGTGGGAGGAGAAGGCTAAAGACCTCGCTGCTCGCTTCATCAAGAACTTCGCTAAGTACACCAACAACGAGGCTGGTAAGGCTCTCGTAGCTGCTGGCCCTCAGCTCTAATTCTGAAATTATTTAGAATAGATAGACAGTATGGAAGGCTCGTCCCCTCACAAGGGGATGGGCTTTCTTTTTGTTTATACACACATCGGAAAAGAAACATTGACTTTGCCAAAGGGCCCCTTTGACGTCCTCACTACGGCCATTTGACGTCCTCACTACGGCCATTTGACGTCACCACTACGGCCCTTTGACGTCACCACTACGGCCATTTGACAACCCCCATATATCTCTTTGACAATCATCAAGTTATGTACATAGTTAAACCCCAATCGGTCATTAGGCCGTATTATGTAGTAATATGTGTTTTTTTATAACTGCTTGCAGTCTTTTGGTTTTTATAAGGCGTCTTTTGCTTGTTTTTAATTCGCAATAGCTCGCTATTACTCATTAAAAGCCAAACAAAATCCACTCTTCTAAAAATCCAAAATACAAGCAAGCCCTAACGACCGATTGGGGTTAAAAAGGGGCTTGTCTTATATGCAATGCGGGCTGCGCTCGGCTTTGCCGCTTGCCAGAGCAAGAAAGCCCAATAAGCTCACAGCCCGTCCGCGTTAGCGAAATATATTTTTAGCGGAACAGTTATGACATCAAGCAAAGTGTCAGCAAAAAACCACGGTTATTGACGTAAATCGTCAGAATAGAGAAGACAATTACACCAAAAAACAGCCCTCAACCTGACCTTATGCCTGTAAACTGTGTGCCTTAACAGCAAAAAACAGTGCAAAATAATGTAAAAAACGAATAAAAAATTGCATTTAATTTTGTTTATAACATTACAATATGCTAACTTTGCACAGTGTTCGTGAGAATGCATCGTTTTTTCATTAGGTTAGTAGTTTGATAGATTTAAGGTAAAGATTATGTTATTAGATTATGAAACAACAGCACTGTTGGGAGGTGTCGCGTTTGTGACCCTACTTGGCTTTTTAGCCTTGGCAACAACCAACGTGCATTAACATTATTCTTTGGAAGGACGGGACGAGTGATCGTGTTGTCCTTTTTTTATGTCCTTTCGACAAAGTCCACCGCAAAGACTAACAAACTTTAAAAAACACTCTTTATTTCCTTAATTTGCATAATAAACGTCCAAAAACGACACTTTTTGAGGAATTCTAAGTAAATTTGCAGCTAAAAACAATAATAAAGCAAAGAATGTACAAGAAAATCATATCATTTGTGATGGCACTTGCGTCGCTCCTGACATACACATCGTGCATGGACAACGAAAACATCGAATACGTCTACGACGACGACAGCGCCATAACAGCCTTCACACTCGGCAATGTACAGTTTATCGCAGGAAAGAAGAAACTGACCGGAGCAGACAGCATAGTGTCGAGAGACTACAGCTCATACAAGTTCCAGATAGACCAACTGGGAGGCCGCATCTACAACGTAGACTCACTGCCCCTCGGTGCAATGGCGTCGAAGGTGCTGTGCTCAGTGTCGGCCATCAACGCAGGAGTGGTAGGACTCAAAGGCATAGACAACGACACGGTGAAGTATTTCAGCAAGACCGACACCATAGACTTCACCAAGCCACGCACACTCATCGTCTACAGCAACTCTGGACTTGGATTCCGCCGCTACAGCGTGGAGGTGAACGTACATAAGCAAGACGGCAACGCTTTCGTGTGGCAGCAGATGCCGGCACTGCCCGAAGAGATGAGAAACCTCAAGGGACTGAAGCTCTACAGCGCAGGCACACACCTCTACGTCACTGGCAACAGCGCAGCAGCAACAGCTACAGACAACCTCATATACAGCGCACCCGCCGCCAACCCCACAGCGTGGACACGACAGACCACATACACCGCGACAGAAGCATGGCCCGACCCCGTGAGCAACGGAAGCAACCTATATATACTATATAAGAAAGGTGTAAGCACCATGGGCAGCGCCACAAACGGAGCAGCACCGACCGACATCGACAACACCACAGCCCTCACACGACTCGTGGGAGCAACCCCGTCGCGCCTCTACGCCAACATAGAGGGTCGCGGACTCGTGTCGGCAGCGACAGGCGCCACAGCAATGGAGTGGAGCGACGAGAGCACCGACGGCGACGACGTAGCACTCTTCCCCACACTCGGAACAGCATGCGTCACACTGCCACTCGCTACCAACAAAGACACCTACCAGCTCATAGCTGTAGGCCACAACAGCGGCGACAAACACTCATCGGTGTGGAGCAAGATTGAAGACGGCAACTCACGCCAGGCGTGGATGCTCTATCCAGAAGAAGACTACAACCACATGCGCCTCCCGGCATACGACAACCTACAGCTCGGAGCCTACAACGGCAACATGATAGCGCTCGGAAACTACAACAATAAAGCACCGGAGGCAATCTACCGCAGCGTGGACAAAGGTCTGACATGGCAGAAAGACACACTCATGGCACTGCCCAAAGACCTCAATACCAACGGCACCGTGGCGTTTACCGTAGACAGCAACAACTTCATCTGGATTGTATGCGGCGACACAGGACAGGTATGGCGCGGACGACACAACTTCCTCGGATGGGCAAGACCGCAGGAGATATTCGAGACAAAGCCCAAGAAATAAAACCCCACAACCGACTATAAACACGCAAGATGCAACTACGCACACGCCTCCTGACACTACTCGTCTGTGCAGCCACAGCACTAACAGCCACAGCACAGACCGACGACCAGTACCGCATGGAGATTGGCGTGGGAGCAGGCATGGTGGCATACGAAGGCGACTACAACGGAAGCATAACCTCTGGCATGCAACCCGCCGCAACAGTCATGCTGCGACGCATCTTCAACCCATACATGGGGCTACGCCTCGCAGCAACATACGGCAAGCTGAAAGGCTCTGACCGCGGACTGAAAACATACATACCAGGCACCGACGGCGACACGCCCTACGAGTTTAACAACACACTCGCCGACCTCAGCCTGACCTACGAATACAACTTCTGGCCCTACGGCACAGGACACGACTACCGCGGAGCAAAGCGTCTCACGCCATTCATCTTCGCAGGACTCGGCGCCACCTACGTCACAGGAGGCGGCAACAACGTGTTCACAGCCAACCTGCCGCTCGGACTCGGAGTGAAATACAAACTCGCGCCAAGACTCAACCTCGGAGTGGAATGGGCCATGCACTTCTCACTCAGCGACAAGCTCGACGGCACCGTCGACCCCTACGGCATAAAGAGCAGCGGACTATTCAAAAACACCGACTGCTACTCCGCACTGCAAGTGTCGCTGACATACAGCTTCATGGCAAAGTGCCGAACCTGCCACAACCAAGACGAGTAAAGGCTCAAACGGGCAATTTGCAAAACGAAAGAAAGCAATTTGCAGAACGAAAGAAAGCAACTCGCAGAACGAAAGAATGCGAGTCGCAGAACGAAAGGAAGCGAGTCGCAAAATAAAATAAAGGCGCAACGCGAACAGAGTAAAACGTAAAAACCGATATGGCAACAAACATAACACCGCAACATATAGCCATCATCATGGACGGCAACGGACGGTGGGCAGCAGAGAAAGGGAAGCCCCGCAGCTACGGCCACCAAGCCGGAGTAGAGACCGTAAGGCGCATCACCTCAGAGTGTACACGCCTCGGAGTGAAGTGGCTCACCCTCTACACCTTCTCAACAGAGAACTGGAACCGCCCCGCCGACGAAGTTGCAGCGCTCATGGGACTCGTGCTGTCGTCGCTTGAAGACGAGATCTTCATGAAAAACAACGTCCGCTTCCAAGTCATAGGCGACATCAAGCGCCTTCCCGAAGCCGTGCAGGAGAAGTTGCAGCAGACCATCGACCACACAGCGGGCAACACCGCTATGACCATGGTGGTCGCGTTGAGCTACTCTTCGCGTTGGGAGATAACCGAAGCTGCACGCCGCATAGCACAGCAGGTGAAAGACGGACAGCTCAACCCTGCCGACATAACCGAGCAGACGCTCACCGACAACATGACAACCAGCGCTATGCCCGACCCCGACCTGCTCATACGTACCGGTGGCGAGCTACGCATAAGCAACTACCTGCTATGGCAGATAGCCTACAGCGAGCTGTACTTCTGCGACACATACTGGCCCGACTTCTCTGAGGCAGACCTCCAGCGCGCCATCGACAGCTACCAACAGCGTCAGCGCCGCTTCGGAAAGACAGGACAACAGGTAGAAGACGACGGACAGAAACCATCCTTATAAAGTCAAGACCGATGCCCCACGAGGTCAAGGCCGACGCCCCACGAGGTCAAGGCCGATACCCCACGAGGTCAAGGCCGACGCCCCTTCACCACCCCTCCAATACACAAGAGAGAGAAAAAAGAAAAAACATAAAGAAGTGATGAATATCAATAAACTGCTCATAGCCATCCTTGCCCTCATCTGCACCACAGCAGTAAAGGGCCAGGACAAGATAGTATATCCCGACATTTCCTATGCCGGCACGTCGCGCACGCTGACCATCGGCGGCCTCAACGTGTCGGGAGCAGATGGGTATGAGGACTACATGCTCACCGGCATATCAGGCCTTACCGTGGGAGAAAAAATCACCATACCCGGCAACGAGATAACCACCGCCGTAAAAAGCTATTGGAAGTACGGCCTCTTCTCAGACGTGTCGATAGGCGCCGACTCCATCGTGGGCGACAAGATATATCTCAACATCCACCTGCGCATGCGTCCCCGTGTGTCCACAATCAACTATGTGGGCCTGAAAAAGTCGGAACGCAACGACATGGAGGAGAAGCTCGGTCTACTCAAAGGCGCACAGATTACGCCCAACATGATAGACCGTGCCAAGATATTGGCAAAGAAATACTTCGACGACAAAGGCTTCAAAAACGCCGACATACAGATTCTTCAGCGCGACGACGTGACCAACAAAAACCAGGTCATACTCGACATCATAATCGACAAGAAGCAGAAGATGAAGGTGCGCAAAATCATAATCGAAGGCAACAAGGCGCTGAGCGACACCAAGATAAAGGGTGGTCTGTTCAAGAAGGGAGCCTTCGCCAAGACCCATGAGGCAGGCACCATCGGCTCATTCCTCAAAGCCAAGAAGTTCACCCCTGAGCGTTGGAAGGCCGACAAGCAGAAGCTCATCGACAAATACAACGAGTACGGCTACCGCGACGCAGCCATACTCGAAGACAGCGTGTGGAACAACGACGAGAAACACGTCAACATCTACCTGAAAGTAGACGAAGGTAAGAAGTACTATCTGCGCAACATAACGTGGGTGGGCAACACCATCTACCCCTCCGACTACCTCAACCAGGTGCTCGGCATGAAGAAAGGCGACGTCTACAACCAGAAACTCATGAGCAAACGACTCACCGAAGACGACGACGCCGTGGGCAACAACTACTGGAACAACGGCTACCTCTTCTACTCACTCCAGCCGACAGAAATCAACATCGTGGGCGACAGCATCGACCTCGAGATGCGCATCACAGAGGGCACACAGGCACACATCAACCACGTACGCATCAACGGCAACGACCGACTCTACGAAAACGTGGTGCGCCGCGAGCTGCGTACCAAGCCCGGCGACCTGTTCTCAAAGAACGCACTGCAACGTTCGGCACGAGAGCTCGCCTCGATGGGACACTTCGACCCGGAGAAGGTGAACCCCGATGTGAAGCCCGACCCAGAGAATGGAACCGTAGACATCAACTGGCAGTTGGAGCAGAAGTCTAACGACCAGATAGAGTTCTCACTCGGATGGGGACAGACTGGCGTAATCGGACGCATCGGACTGAAGCTCAACAACTTCTCCATGCGCAACCTCTTCAACAAGAACAAGGAGCACCGTGGCATCATGCCCATCGGCGACGGCGAGGTGCTGTCGCTCGGAGCACAGACCAACGGCACCTACTACCAGTCATACAACGCATCGTATTCGACCAACTGGTTCGGAGGAAAACGACCCATACAGTTCTCTGTGGGAGCATACTTCTCAAAGCAGACCGACGTGTCAAGCAACTACTATAATAGCTCGTACTACAACAACTATTATAACTACCTCTACGGTTACGGCAACTACGGCTACAACAACTACGAGAACTATTACGACCCCGACAAGTACGTGAAGCTCTTCGGAATGAGCCTCGGATGGGGTAAACGTCTGCGCTGGCCCGACGACTACTTCCAGCTCTCGGTACAGCTCGCATACACACGCTACATGTTGAAGAACTGGAGATATTTCCTTATGACCAACGGAAACTCCAACAACCTCAACCTCAGCATCTCTATCAGCCGCACGTCAACAGACAACCAGTTGTTCCCACGCCGCGGTTCAGAGTTCGTGGCATCAGTGACACTCACCCCGCCATGGTCGGCATGGGACAACAAAGACTACAAAAACCTCGCCACCAACTCGCAGTCGTCGCTCTACGAGCGCGAGCAGCAGGAGAAATACAGATGGGTAGAGTACCACAAGTGGAAATTCAAGGGCAAGACCTACACCGCCCTCACAAGCGGACAGAAGTGTCTCGTGCTCATGACACGCGTAGAGTTCGGACTGCTCGGCTCATACAACAAGTACAAGAAGTCGCCATTTGAGACATACTACGTCGGCGGCGACGGCATGAGCGGCTACTCAACAAGCTACGCCGAAGAGACCATCGGTCTGCGCGGCTACGAGAACGGCTCACTAACGCCCTACGGATATGAAGGCTACGCCTACGACCGCATGTCGTTGGAGCTGCGCTACCCGTTCCTCCTGGGCAACACCACCATCTACGGACTCACATTCCTCGAGGGCGGTAACGCATGGAACGACACCAACAAGTTCAACCCCTTCAACATGAAGCGCTCTGCCGGCATCGGCGTACGCATCTTCCTCCCGATGGTAGGTCTGATGGGACTCGACTGGGCATACGGCTTCGACAAGGTGTTCGGAACACGTGGCGGCAGCAACTTCCACTTCATACTCGGACAGGAGTTCTAAACACTCGGACAGCAATTCTAAACACATACAGCCCCAAGCCCCCTGTCGCGCCGCGTCGCGGCAAAGGGAGCGGGCACAGTATTGAATGTTAAAGCTATGAAAAAGATTCTTCTTATCGCCGTCATCGCACTCACCTCAGTGCTGACAGCAAGCGCACAGAAGTTTGCACTCCTCGACATGGAGTACATACTCAAGAACATACCCGCCTACGAGCGTGCCAACGAGCAGCTCAACCAGGTGTCAAAGAAGTGGCAAGCAGAAGTGGAAGCACTCAACACCGAAGCTGGCACCATGTACAAAAACTACCAAAACGAGGTGGTGTTCCTCTCACAAGAGCAGAAGAAATCGCGACAAGACGCCATCATGAAGAAGGAGAAAGAAGCCTCCGACCTCAAACGCAAATACTTCGGACCCGAAGGCGAGCTGTTCAAAAAGCGCGAGAGCCTCATGTCGCCCATACAGGAAGAGATATACAACACGGTGAAAGAGATTGCCGAGTTGCGTGGCTACTCACTCGTGCTCGACCGCGCGTCAGAGACCGCCGGCATAATATTCGGCTCACCAAAGATAGACATCTCCAACGAAGTGCTACAGAAGTTGGGATACAGCAACTAAGCGCCAGCAGACACACAGGCTTCGCAATGGGCTGTAACACCAACGCCACCCACACCCCACCCCAAAACACAACCTAAACAATCGACCAACGAAACAGAACAAGAGACAAAAACTTGAAATAATAACAACAAAAAAAATAAAAACGACAATGAAAAAGATTTTAATGATGTTGATGCTGTTGGCACCTATGGCTGCCTTCGCACAGAAATTCGGTCACATCAACGCACAGGAAGTAATGACCTCTATGCCTGAGTTCATCAAAGCACGCGGCGAGATTGAAGCAGCTGCAAAGCAGTACGACAACGATCTCAAGGCCATGCAGGACGAGCTGCAGCGCAAGGCAGAGGAGTATGAGAAGACACGCTCTACTATGAACGAAACCAAGCAGAAGGAGACCGAGCAGACTCTCACACAGCTCCAGCAGAAGATTCAGCAGGCTTACCAGGACAACTCACAGGCCATGCAGAAGATGCAGCAGGAGAAGATGACACCCATCACCTCACGCCTCGTCGACGCCATCAAGGCAGTAGGTAAGGCAGGCGGCTACGTCTACATCATGGACATCGCTTCTGGCATACCCTACATCAGCGACACTCTCAGCAAAGACGTCACCACAGAGGTAAAGGCAGAGCTGCAGAAGAGCTCAAAGAAATAAAGACACCACCCCACAAGGGTGACAAACCGTAAGGGAAACCGTCCCACACAAAGGACAAACCCGTGAGAGGACACAGACTTCTCTCCCCTATCACCAGATGTGCCGGAGAGCAACAGCCCTTCGGCACATCTGCGTTTTATAAAAGCGGCGCGCAAGCAGCGCACAAGCGGCGCACAAGCAGCGCACAAGCGCCAAGCAGTCTATGCACAAGCGGCGCGCAAGCAGCGCACAAGAGCTGAGCCACACCCCATTCCCCAAACATTCACCAATTAAACACAGACATTACGAAAATGAACAAGCTGATTACCGCCATCGCCATCATGCTGGCCCTGCCATTCGCCGCACAGGCACAGACAGAAGCCTACAACGAACAGACAGACCCCACCACCGTCGGCGAGGCCGCGCCGCGCCAAACTGCACCGCAGCAAGCCGTAGCGTTCAGATACGGCTACGTTCACTACGACTCCGTGCTCTACGCCCTGCCAGCCTACGCCGAGGCACAGAAGAGCGTGGCAGCGCTGCGCCAGAAATATGACAAAGAGCTGAAACGCGCCGAAGACGAGTTCAACGCCAAGTACGAAGACTTCCTCGACGGGCAGCGCGACTTCGTGCCCTCCATCCTGCACAAGCGCCAGGCAGAGCTACAAGACATCATGGACAAGAACACCGCCTTCCGCAAAGAAGCACAGCGACTACTCGCACAGGCAGAGAAAGAGGCTGTCATGCCGCTACGCAAAGAGCTCAACGCCGCCATCGAACGCGTGGCACAAGCCTACGGACTGGCATTCGTGCTCAACAAAGACGACGCCTCATGCCCATACGTCAACCCCTCTCTTAGCCTCGACATCACAGACTTGGTGATGAAGGCCATGAACAAGGAGAAACAGTAAAAAGGCGCTACACGACCACAAGACGACGTGTAGCACGAAAGAAGACAATCATGACGAACCCACTACTTCCCCAGACGCCAGGCCCCATCGGCATATTCGACTCGGGCTACGGCGGACTGACCATACTCCACGGCATACGACAGCTACTGCCACAGTACGACTACATGTACCTCGGCGACAACGCACGCGCACCCTATGGCTCGCGGTCGTTTGAGGTGGTGTACCAGTTTACGCGCCAGGCAGTGAACAAACTGTTTGCCATGGGGTGCCACCTCGTCATATTAGGATGTAACACAGCGTCGGCAAAAGCGCTGCGATCCATACAGCAACGCGACCTGCCCAACATCGACCCGTCGCGCCGTGTGCTCGGCATCATACGCCCCACAGCCGAAAACATAGGGGCGCTCACACACTCACGCCACGTCGGCATACTCGCCACAGAAGGCACCATACGCTCCAACAGCTACGCCATGGAGATAGGAAAGCTCTTTCCCGACATCACCGTCACCGGCGAGCCGTGTCCGCTGTGGGCTGCCATCGTGGAGGCCAACGAAGCCGACAGCCCCGGTGCCGACTACTTCGTGAAGAAACGCATCGACCGCCTCATGCGGCGCGACCCAGCCATCGACACCATCATACTCGGCTGCACGCACTACCCACTGCTCATGAACGCCATCGTGCGCCATGTGCCCGACGGAGTGCGCATCATGCCACAGGGCAGCTACGTGGCAGACAGTCTGAAAGACTATCTGTCGCGCCACCAAGACATGGAGGCCATGATTACACGCGGAGGGACCTGCCGCTACCTCACCACCGAGAGCGAAGAGCGATTTGGGGAGTGCGCACAGATATTCCTACACGAGCACATCAATCCCGAACATGTGGAGCTACACGACTGACATCGGGCGGTGAAACAACGTCCATTGGGAAGAAGAACAATTCACATTGGGGAGAAAAGCAATTCACATTGGGGAGAAAAGCGATTCCCGTTAGGGAGAAAAGTATTATACAATATAAAATGGCGGACTGCAATCGCAGCCCGCCATTTTATATTAAAGCCTCACTTCCAGCGTTATGCGGTAGCAATCTTGTATTTCGTATTGGCTCGCAATTCTAATAGTAAGTATTACACGTTTGTCGCCAACGCTCTCGGCATAGAACAAATCCGATGACGACTGCAGCGTACCACCCGACTCTTTTATGACAAGACCGAGCAAGTTTGCGATGTGCGTCACTATCTTTGTGACTTCCTCCTGGCTCTTGTCCACACGCATGAAGGTTGCTCGGTAGCTGTAATTGGACAATTTACCTTCGTAGAAAAATACGTCTTCGTAGTCTACCGGCACGCCACACAGGTTGTGATTTATGTCTCTATAGAGGTACATCATGCCGTCAAGTTGCATAACATCCTGCCCGAGCTTCTGCGACACAGCGGTGCGAATCTGCTGCGGTGTGGTGTTCTCCGACACATTTTCGACCACTCCAAAGGGCTTGGCAATGAGGTTTAGCAGGTTTGCCTTCTCTGGGTTCACTGCCGGACGAGTGGTCTGCGGACGTGCAGAAGAGCCGCTTACGCCCTGGCTCTGTGTAGGACGCATCGCGCCAGAGTGCCCTCCAGGGCGTCTTGACGGCTGCTGTCGCGCTGGCTTTTTGCCTGGAGCGGCAGCCGGATGTCTACCCTTGTACGGACACGCGGCTATCGGTTTGCCACATGTCTTACACTTCGCCGTGATGGTCTGCGCCGTGGCGCTGACCGCTGTGAGGCCCAACAAGAGTGCCGCTATACACATTTTTTTCATCATCTGTACCTTATTTTCAACGATATGCGGTATGAGTCATTCTTTACATGCTCAGAGTGTTGCTCCATGCTAATTACAACTTTCGGGTTCTCTTCGTTCTCGAAATATGTAATGTACTCATCAGTTACGAGATAATTATTCGGTCGTATCTCTACAAGGCCAAGCATTGCAGCCATGCGCCGCGCGGTGTTTATCATCTCCTCCTTGCTTGTATTCGACTTCAAAACGGTGGCATGATATTCATAAGTACGCAATTTTCCGTCACGAAAATGAACATCTTCCCAGTCTACTGACAGCCCACATAGGTTGTGTTTTATGCCTTTATGGAGATAAAGCGAGCCTTCACCCTCCCTTACATCCAACCCAAGTTTCTGCGACACAGCGTCGCGAATCTGCTGCGGTGTGGTGTTCTCCGACACATTTTCGACCACTCCAAACGGCTTGGCAACGAGGTTTAGCAGGTTCGTCTTCTCTGGGTTCACAGCCGGACGAGTGGTCTGCGGGCGTCTTGCCGGCTGCTGTCGCGCTGGCTTTTTGCCTGGAGTGGCAGCCGGATGCCTACCCTTGTACGGACACGCGGCTATCGGTTTGCCACATGTCTTACACTTCGCCGTGATGGTCTGCGCCGTGGCGCTGACCGCTGTGAGGCACAACATGAGCGCCGCTATACACATTTTTTTCATAATCTGTAGTTTATGTCCAACGTTATACAGTATGAGTCAAGCTTTTCATGCGTAGTGCCTTCATTCACTGTAAGTATAATTATCGGGTCCTCTTCGTTTTCGAAATAAGAAATGTCTATCCCCGTTTGCAAATAACCACCCGACGATTTCTCTACAAGACCAAGCATAGCAGCCATGCGCCGCGCGGTGTTTATCATCTCTTCCTTGCTTGTATTCGACTTCAAAACGGTGGTTCCATATTTATAAGCATCCAATTTTCCGTGAGAGAAATAGACTTCTTCCCAGTCTACTGGCAGCCCACACAGGTTGTGTTTTATGCCACTATTAAGATAATACATACCTTCAAGTTCCTTCAATTCCAGCCCAAGCTTCTTCGACACTGCGTCGCGAACCTGTTGCGGTGTGGTGTTTCTCGACACGTTGTCGACCACTCCAAACGGCTTGGCAACGAGGTTTAGCAGGTTTGCTTTCTCTGGGCTCACAGCCGGACGAGTGGTCTGCGGACGTGTGGAAGAGCCGCTTACGCCCTGGCTCTGTGTAGGACGCGTCGCGCCAGAGTGCCCTCCATGGCGTCTTGACGGCTGCTGTCGCGCTGGCTTTTTGCCTGGAGCGGCAGCCGGATGTCTACCCTTGTACTTGCATGCAGCAATAGGTTTGCCACATGTCTTACACTTCGCCGTGATGGTCTGCGCCGTAGCGCTGACCGCAGTGACGCACAACAAGAGCGCCACAGCACATATTTTTTTCATTAATGGTACCATACTTGCAATGGTTTAGTTGCTTATTCTCTATTTCCGTCCGAAGTCGGCGGGCACCTCGCCCCACAGCTTTGTCTCCCACTTCACCACCGCGTTTTGCAGCACGGGGTGCTGTCTGAGCCACGTTTCCGCCCTTGCTATGACGGCGTAGAGCGGTGCTGTCTGTGGCGTGCGTTCCAGTTTGGTCTTGCACTGCCGCTTCTTCACCCACAGAATGGCGTTGTGCGAGTCGCTGTATATGGTCTTTCCCGTGACGCCCTGCTTGTCGAGCAGTGCGAGGGCATGCACTATGGCGAGGAATTCACCGATGTTGTTGGTGCCGTGTACGGGTCCGTAGTGAAACACCTGTGCTCCTGTTGCGAGGTCGATGGCTTGATATTCCATCGGCCCCGGGTTGCCGCTACATGCCGCATCCACTGCCCATGCGTTGGCTGTCACCTCTGGTGGCAGCGGCAACACGGTGTCGTGGCGGTAACCCGGTGGGTTTTGCAGTTCACCCATAAGCCTTTACATGCGCTCCGGCACCTCTATTCCGAGCAGTGCCATACCGTTTTTGATGGTCTTGCCCACGTTTCTTGCGAGCACGAGTCTCACCGTTTTCTCCTCTGGTGTGTTGGCACCGAGGATAGAATAGTCGTGGTAGAACTGGTTAAACTCCTTCGTGAGCTCGTAGCAGTAGTTTGCTATGCCGCTGGGAGAGTAGTCTTTTCCTGCCTGCTCCACAGCCGCTCCAAACTCGCTAATCTTCTGTATGAGCTCCTGCTCCTTGTCGCAGAGCGGCATGTCGGCGCCGAGAGTGTCGGGCAGCGCGATGCCTTCAGCCTCCGCCTTACGCAGTATGGAGCGTATGCGAGCATAGGTGTACTGTATGAATGGGCCTGTGTTGCCGTTGAAGTCGATTGACTCTTCGGGGTTGAAGAGCATGTTCTTGCGTGCGTCTACCTTCAGTATGAAGTATTTCAGTGCGCCGAGTCCCACGATGCGCGCTATCTCTTTGCGCTCCTCTTCGCTCATGTCCTTAAACTTGCCGAGCTCTTCGCTGGTCTTCAGCGCGTCGCCCACCATCGCGGCTATGAGGTCGTCGGCGTCTACCACCGTGCCTTCGCGGCTCTTCATCTTGCCGTTGGGCAGCTCCACCATGCCGTAAGAGAAGTGTACAAGTTCCTTTCCCCACTTGAAGCCGAGGCGGTCGAGCAGGAGCGAGAGCACCTGGAAGTGGTAGTTCTGCTCATTGCCTACGACGTATATCATCTTGTCTATGGGGTAGTCGGCGAAGCGCATCTCGGCGGTGCCGATGTCTTGTGTCATGTACACGCTGGTACCGTCGGAGCGCAGGAGCAGCTTCTGGTCCAGTCCGGCGTCGGTCAAGTCCGCCCACACCGAGTTGTCGTCTTTGCGGAAGAACAGTCCCTTTGCCAGACCTTCCTCCACCTTCTTCTTGCCCACGAGGTAGGTGTTTGACTCGTAGTATATCTTGTCGAAGCCCACGCCGAGCGCCTTGTAAGTCTCGTCGAAGCCGGCATACACCCAGTCGTTCATCTTCTTCCAGAGAGCACGCACCTCGGGGTCGTTCTGCTCCCACTTCACGAGCATCTCGTGAGCCTCCTTGATGAGCGGGCTCTCAGCCTTTGCCTTCTCCTCGGCAGCCTCTCCGTCCATGCCCTCTGCCACATACTGCGCCTTCAGCTCCTTCACCTCTTCGCGGTAATGCTTGTCAAACGCCACGTAGTAGTCGCCTATAAGGTGGTCGCCCTTCTTACCGCTGGTCTCTGGTGTCTCGCCGTTGCCCCACTTCTGCCATGCGAGCATCGACTTGCAGATGTGTATGCCACGGTCGTTCACGATGTTGGTTTTCACCACGCGGTTGCCGTTGGCCTCCATGATTTGCGCCAGCGACCAGCCGAGCAGGTTGTTGCGCACGTGTCCGAGGTGGAGGGGCTTGTTGGTGTTGGGTGACGAATATTCGATCATCACCAGCGGCGACTTGTCGTCGGCATGCTTCTCTCCGAACGTGGGGTCGGCGTCGATGCTGTTGAGCAGCGAGATCCATGCTGCCTTTGCCACGGTGATGTTGAGAAATCCCTTCACCACGTTGAACTTCTCCACTGCCTCGCAGTGCTGCTGTAGCCACGCGCCAATCTCCTGCGCTGTGTCCTCGGGTTTCTTGCGCGATATCTTGAGGAAGGGGAACACCACGAGTGTGAGGCTGCCCTCAAACTCGCGTTTCGTCTTCTGCAACTGCACCATCTTCTCCGGCACGTCCTGTCCGTATAGCTCCTTCACGGCGTGTTGTGCCGCGAGGCTTATTACCTGTTCGATGTTCATAGTGTGTGTATTGTCTTGTTTTTTATGTATTGTCTTGTATTCTGCAAAGTTACGCATTATTGGCGAAACGGCAAAGCGCATACCCCCATTTCATATAGGTGCATCGCCCTTTTTGCACATTTGTCACACCCTGCACGCTTATTTTTTCGCCTCAACGTTTGGTGGTATCGATAAAATACGTAATTTTGTAGCATCCATTTTAAACATTGACACCACTATGATTAGATTGAACTGTTTTGTGAAACTGAATGAAGGCGCTGACAAGGCTGCCTTAGTGGAAAACGCCAAAAAGCTGGTAGCCGCCACCCTCGAGAGCGATAAGGGCTGCAAGGGCTACGACTTCTTCGCCAGTGAGACACGTCCCGACGTGTTCATGTTCTGCGAAACATGGGAGAGCGCAGAGGCTCTGAACGCACACATGCACACCGACCACTTCACCACCCTCGTGGGAGCCATCGAGAAAGAGGCTGCCATGTCGCTGGAGCAGATGGAGCTAAAGAAGTAAACACCTGTCGCGACGCACCGCCACACGCAACCGCACATTACACAACCCGTAAGGGGACGCGCCCCGACGCTGCGCCCTCTTCACTAAAAAACCACATACACTATGAAGACAAGACACCTGAAAGTTGCTGCCATCCTCATGTCAGGAGCGCTGCTCACCAGTTCGTGCGTAGGCTCGTTCAAACTGTTCAACAAGTTGGCAACATGGAACAAGAGCGCCACAAACGAGAGATTCCTCAACGAGCTGATATTCCTCATCATATCACCCGCCTACGCCGTGTGTAGCGTAGTAGACGCTCTGGTGCTCAACACCATAGAGTTCTGGTCGGGAAACAACCCCATAGCACAGCGCGTGGGCAAGACCACCACCGTCATGGGACAGGACGGACGCTACTATGCCGTGACCACGAAGGAGGACGGATATTCCATCAAGAAACCCACTGGCGAGGTGATAAACTTCACCTACGACAAGCAGACCAAGACATGGCGCGAGGAAGCTGACGGCAACGTGACCGACCTGTTCCGCTTCAACGACGACGGCACCATACAGGCGTTCCTCCCCGGCGGCGGCGACATAAAGGTGACACAAGACGAGGCAGGACTCTTCATGGCACGCATGGCGGTCAACGGCGCCTGCTTCTACGCTTCACGCTAACGCCACATGAACATCTGCGTGTTCTGCTCAGCCAACGACGTGGCGCCACAATATGTGGCGGCGGCTGAGAAACTGGGACGATGGTTGGGTCGCGAGGGCCACACACTGGTCTACGGCGGCGCCAACCTCGGACTGATGGAGGCTGTGGCACGTGCCGCACATGAGGCTGGTGCCACGGTGGTGGGCGTCGTGCCTGCCATCCTGGAGAAGACAGGGCGCGCCTCCGACCACATCGACGTGCGTGTGCTCTGCGACAGTCTCGACGACCGCAAAGCCATCATGGTGGAGCGCAGCGACCTGTTCGTCGCGCTCCCCGGTGGCGTGGGCACCCTCGACGAGATATTCACCGTGGTGGCAGCAGCATCTATCGGCTACCACCACAAGCGCGTGGTGCTGCTCAACATCGACGGCTTCTGGGACTCACTGCTCGCCATGCTCGACGACCTACAGTCTAAAGGCGTGCTCCGACCAGGCCTGAAAGAGACGCTGACAGTGGTGACGGAGGTGGAAAAGGTGGTTTGAGAAGGGAAAAGGGCAAGACTAAGTAAGCGTCAGCGCGCTCTTATGCAATCATAACAAAAAGAGAGTACTACCCACGTAGCACTCTCTTTTTTTGTTTACATACTGCCATCACAATCTTCACGCCCCATCTCCATTGGCTGCCATTTTCTCCATCACGCCAACTTTTGAAAATGACTATTGCGCCTTGTTTTCCTCATCTGCACAAGTTTGGGAAACGACCATTACATCTCTCTTTTCCTCATCTACGCAAGTTGACAAAATGATAGGGCCTTTATGGGGTTGTCACTACGCCCGAATGAGGCGGTCAAAGGGGCGTAATGGCGACGCCAAAGGGCTGTAGTGGGAGCATCCCCGTAGTTTTAACATGTGTTAAGAATTGGTGTAAGCAAAAACGGCGAAATCGTAGCAAAGTGTCAGCAAAGCCGCCTCTCCACCTTTTCCGCTTATAAAAGCTATAGGATTTTTCACTTTTCCCTTTTCACTTTTCCCTTTAAAAACTGGAGAGGGGCTGTTTACCTTTTCCCTTCTTAAAAGCTATAGGATTTTTCACTTTTCCCTTTTCACTTTTCCCTTTAAAAGCGCCTTTTTACCTTTTTACCTTTAAATGCACCATCACGGGGTAGTGATCTGACGGGTTGCGGTGGTCGTAGCGTTTAAATTTTATCTCCGACGGAGCGTCGTTGCCGTTCTGTTCCTCTGCGGTTTTTGGTGTCCAATATCCGTTTGTGAGAACGCCGTAGCGGTCGACGAAGAACGATGGCGACACGAACACGTGGTCGATGCGCGATGTGGTCCACAGGTCGGGGTTGAAAGAGTTGAACGTGCCGTTCTCTGCGAAGCGCAGGCGTGCTGCCTCGTATGAGTCGATGAGAATGCCCGAATCGGTGAACGTCTTGAATATGGGGTTAGTCTGGTCCACGTTGAAGTCGCCTGTCACGATGACGGGCTGTCCCTTTGCTATCTCGCGAATCTTACGCACGATGAGCTTTGCTGCCTCGCTGCGTGCCACGACGCCCACGTGGTCCATGTGGAGGTTGAAGTGGAAGAAGTGAAATCCTGTCTCTTTCTGTTTGAATTCGCCCCATGTGCAGATGCGTATGCACGCTGCGTCCCATCCCAGTCCTGGGCGGTCGGGTGTGGGACTGAGCCAGAAGTTGCCGTCGTTGAGCAGTTCCACACAGTCTTTCTTATAGAAGATGGCTTCATATTCGCCTGCCTCTTTGCCGTCGTCGCGTCCCACGCCTATGAAGTCGTAGTTGTCGAGTGCGGCGCGCATGTCACGCAGCTGTCCCACGAGCACCTCCTGTGTGCCAAACACCTCTGGTGCTTCGAAGTTTATCTGGTCGCATATCACCTTACAGCGTGTTGCCCACACGTTGCCTTTCTTCTCGTCGCCGCTGTTGCGGTTGCGTATGTTGTAAGTTCCTACATAGAGCGACTGTGCGCTCATGACCATCGCGAAGAGCAGTGCGATGGCAGAAATAATGGTTCGTTTCATAGTTTGTTGTGTTAAAAAGAAACGGCTCCCGTCGCCGTGGTGCGCCGTGCAGGGTGTTGTCCTGTGTGTGCGCCGCGTGGCGTCGGGGGCCGTCGTTAGGGTTTTATGTTACTTGCGATGTTTCTTCACAGCCTTTTTCTGTGTGTCTTTAGAGAACGAGTATGGGAAGCACTCGTCTGTTGTGCCACGCTGTGTGTTGGGCTTAGCGCCCATCTCAAACTCTATCTTTCCGCCGTTCATGAGGTCGGCGTGAGTGAAGTAGTTTTTGGTGTGTGGCTGTCCGTTGAGTGTCGCGCGCTGTATGTAGCGGTTTGCGGTGCTGTTGTTGTCGGCGTCTATCTCGAGAGTCTTGCCGTTCTCGAGATGGAGCTTCACCTCGTCAAAGTAGGGTGTGCCCACTATGTACTGGTCTGTGCCGGGGCATACGGGGTAGAAGCCGAGCGCTGAGAACACATACCATGCCGAGGTCTGTCCGTTGTCTTCGTCGCCGCAGTAGCCGTCGGCGTGTGCAGAGTAGAGCTTGTCCATGACCTCACGAATCCAGTACTGCGTCTTCCAGGGCTGTCCGGAGTAGTTGTAGAGGTAGATCATGTGCTGTATGGGCTGGTTGCCGTGGGCGTACTGTCCCATGTTCATGACCTGCATCTCGCGCTCTTCGTGAATCATGCGTTCCTTCGCAACGGGAGGCACGATGAATGTAGAGTCCATCATCTGGTTGAAGCTGTCTTTGCCGCCCATGATGTCGATGAGTCCCTGCGGGTCGTGGAACACGCACCATGTCCAGTGCCATGTGTCGCCTTCGGTGAACGAACGGGTCCAGTCTGTGGGGTTGAACGGTGTCTCGAAGTTGCCCTTTGAGTCTTTGCCGCGCATGAGGCGTATTGACGGGTCGAACACGTTGCGGTAGTTCATGGCGCGCTGTGCATACACCTTTATTTCCTTCTCAGGACGTCCGAGCGCCTTGCCGAGGGTGTAGATGCACCAGTCGTCGTAGGCATACTCGAGTGTGCGTGCCACGCTCTGGTTGAGTTTGTCGCAGGGCACATAGCCCATCTTGTTGTAGAGTTCGAAGCCGGCACGTCCGGTCGACGACACCTTCGGGTGTACGCTGTTGGCGCCGTGGAGCACCGCCTCCCACAGTTTGTCGATGTCGTAGCCGCGCAAGCCCTTCATATAGGCGTCTGCCACGATGGAAGCGGAGTTGTTGCCGACCATACATCCGCGGTGGCCGGGGCTTGCCCACTCAGGCAGGAATCCGCTCTCGAGGTAGGCGTTGACCAGTCCTTCCTGCATCTTCTGGTTCATAGACGGGTACATCATGTTGAGGAAGGGGAAGAGACAACGGAACGTATCCCAGAAGCCAGTGTCGGTAAACATATATCCTGGGAGCACCTGTCCGTTGTAGGGAGAGTAGTGCACGACCTTGCCCTCGGCGTCTTTCTCGTAGAACGAGCGTGGGAAGAGCACCGAACGGTAGAGGCAAGAGTAGAAGGTGCGGAGGTGGTCGGTGTTGTCGTCGTCGACCTCTATGCGTCCGAGCACGTCGTTCCATGCCTTGCGGCCGCGTGCTGCCACCTCGTCAAACGTGTCGTTGCCAAGCTCGTTGAGGTTGAGCAATGCCTGTTCGGGGCTGATAAACGACGACGCTATGCGCACGCCTACCTGCTCGCCGCGGCGGGTCTTGAAGCCCACGATGGCGCCAGCGTGGTTGTCGGTGACGGTGAGCTTGCCCTCGCTGATGTTGCCGCTGGCAACGGTGGCCTTGTAGGTGAACGGCTTGTCGAAGACGAGCACGAAGTAGTTTTTGAAGTTGTCGGGCACACCGCCGCTGTTACGGGTGGTGTAGCCTACTATCATGCGCTTCTCTGGTATGACCTGAACGTGGCTACCGCGGTCGAAAGCGTCGACCACAATGTTGGCCTTGTCGGTCTCGGGGAATGTGAAACGCATGGCGCAGGCGCGCTCTGTGGGTGCCATCTCTGCCACCACGTCGTAGTCGGCGAGGTATGCGCGGTAGTAGTAGGGCTTTGCCACCTCTGCCTTGTGAGAGAACCATGAGGCACGTTTCTCTTCGTCGAACACGGGTTCGCCGGTCTCGGGCATGATGGAGAACTGTCCGTAGTCGTTAATCCAGGGGCTGGGCTGGTGTGTCTGTTTGAAGCCACGTATCTTGTCGTGCCAGTAGACATACGCCCATCCGTTGCCCATCTTGCCGGTCTGCGGCATCCAGAAGTTCATGCCCCAGGGCATGGCGATGGCGGGATAGGTGTTGCCAGTAGACAACTCGAACTTAGACTCTGTGCCCACGAGAGGGTTCACATAGTCTACTACTTCCTTTTTCGTGCTGCCAGCAACGGCCTGCAGCGACGCGAGCAGACATAGCGCTGCTCCCATGAAGATCTTTTTCATCGATGTGAATTTTTGAGTTTTAAAATGATATTGTGTCGTTTATTGAAGTTTTACAAGTGCTCCAACTTGTGTAACTAAAGTTGTTAATAAATTCACTCAGCGTTATGGTTTTGTTGCAAAGTTACGCATTTTTCTGCCAATAGCGGCGCTCTACTCAAAGAAATGTGACTGAAAGCGATGCTTTTTTGCTAAATCTTTACAAAAGGAAGGAAAATCAAACGGCAGATAGTCACGCTTAACAAGTTTTTTCATTAACTTTGCAACACATTATATACATAACACACAACAAACACGCACATAGCGGATTGCACGCGGCGACAGCCTGGCGATGTGACGCCGACAGCGCGCAAACCAAACCTCTATAAGAATGGTACTCAACTACATCTGGATTTCGTTCTTCCTCATAGCTTTCGCCATAGCAGTGGTGAAGCTGGTGTTCTTCGGCGACATGACGGTGTTTCCGGCAATGATGGACTCCACATTCGACACGGCAAAGACGGCATTTGACATCTCGCTCGGACTGACAGGCGTGCTCAGCCTTTGGCTCGGCATAATGAAAATCGGCGAGAAAGGCGGCGTGGTCAACGCGCTGGCAAAGGTGTTGTCGCCGGTCTTCGCGAAGCTTTTTCCCGACATTCCGAAGGGACACCCGGTGACAGGAAGCATATTTATGAACATGGCGGCAAACATGCTCGGACTCGACAACGCCGCCACGCCACTCGGACTGCGCGCTATGGAGCAGCTGCAAGAGCTGAACACGAAGAAAGACACCGCCACCAACCCGATGATTATGTTCCTCGTGATGAACACCTCGGGACTGACCATCATACCCATCTCCATCATGGTGTACCGCGCACAGCTCGGCGCAGCACAGCCCACCGACGTGTTCATACCCATCCTGCTGGCAACGTTCTTCTCAACACTGTTTGGCATCATCATAACGTCGACGTTCCAACGCATCAACCTCATCAACCGCACCATACTGCTGACACTCGGCGGCATGAGCCTCTTCGTGGCGGCGGTGATATGGGGATTTGGACAACTCGACAAGGAGATGATGAACCTTGTGAGCACCTCGGTGGCCAACATTCTGCTTATGGTCATCATCGTGGCGTTCATATTGGCAGGCATGAGGAAGAAGGTGAACGTCTACGACGCGTTCATAGAGGGCGCGAAAGACGGATTCGCCACCGCCGTGCGCATCATACCATACCTCGTGGCGATACTCGTGGCGATAGGTGTGTTCCGTGCATCGGGCGCCATGGACATGCTGGTCGACGGCGTGAAGTGGACCGTGGCTGCCTGTGGCGGCAACACCGACTTTGTGGGTGCGCTGCCGACAGCTCTCATGAAGCCGCTCTCTGGCTCTGGCGCACGCGGCATGATGGTAGACGCCATGACGACCTACGGCGCCGACTCGTTCGTCGGACGCCTCTCGTGCATACTGCAAGGTTCTACCGACACCACGTTCTACATCCTCGCCGTCTACTTCGGCAGCGTCGGTGTTCGCTACACCCGCCACGCCGTAACCTGTGGTCTGCTCGCCGACGTGTCGGGATCAATTGCAGCAATAGCAATAGCTTACTTATTCTTTTAAAACATAACAAAAAGGTATAAAGCTAAAAAGGTAAGAGAAGCAACATGAAAACGAAGCGAAGCTGAAAGAAGCAAAGGCAAGCTCAAAGAAGCAAAGAAAAGCCCCACCCTTCTCAAGCAAGCAGATTTTTTACCTTTTTACCTTTTTACCTTTTTACCTTTAAAATCATGGCCAGTTTAAAATCACTCGCAAAGGAGACTGCCATCTACGGTATGAGCAGCATCCTCGGGCGTTTTCTCAACTATCTGTTAGTGCCGCTCTACACAGCGAAGCTGTCGGCAGCAAGCGGTGGCTACGGTGTGATAACCAACGTCTACGCCTACGTGGCGTTGCTGCTTGTCATCCTGACCTACGGCATGGAGACCACCTTCTTCCGTTTCTCAAACAAGGAAGGCGAAGACCCGCAGCGCGTCTACAGCACCATCCTCGCGATGGTAGGCACCACGTCGCTGCTGTTCGTGGCGCTCGTGCTGACGTTCATAAGCCCCATCTCGTCGTTCATGGGCTACGGCGACCACCCGTCCTACATCTGGGTCATGGCGCTGACCGTTGCCATCGACGCCTTCCAGTGCATACCCTTCGCCTACCTGCGTTACAAGAAGCGGCCTATAAAGTTTGCTGCACTGAAGCTGTTGTTCATCGTCATGAACATCGCCCTCAACCTCTTGTTCTTCCTCGTGCTGCCAGTCCTCTACGCCGCCCACCCCGACACCGTGGGCAAGATCTACGACCCCACCGTCGGCGCAGGCTACGCCTTCTACATCAACCTGGCGTGCACAGGCTCCATCACGTTCTGCTTCTGGAAGGAGCTGACAGGCTTCCGCCCCGTCTTCGACCGTCAGCTCATGAAGCGCATGCTGTCGTACAGCTGGCCGATACTCGTGCTCGGCATCGCGGGCATCCTGAACCAGACCGCCGACAAGATATTGTTCCCATACATCTACCGTGGCAACGACGCCCACACCCAGCTCGGCATCTACGGCGCCGCGTCCAAGATAGCCATGATAATGGCGATGATAACCCAAGCGTTCCGCTACGCCTACGAGCCGTTTGTCTTCGGAAAATCGAAGGATAAGGACAACCGCGACACCTACGCTAAGGCGATGAAATACTTCATAGTGTTCACCCTGCTCGCCTTCCTACTGGTGGTGGGCTACATGGACATACTGCGCCACATCATCGGGCGCGACTACTGGAGCGGCCTGCGCGTCGTCCCCATCGTCATGGCGGCAGAGATAATGATGGGCGTCTACTTCAACCTCTCGTTCTGGTACAAGCTCATCGACAAGACCATCTGGGGCGCATGGTTCTCGGGCATAGGCTGCGCCGTGCTCATAACCGTCAACCTGATATTCGTGCCACGCTACGGTTACATGGCGTGTGCATGGGCGGGATTTGCCGGCTACGGCACAGCGATGGTCATCTCCTACCTCGTAGGACAGAAACACTACCCCATAGCCTATCCCCTTAAAGACATCGCCGTCTACACGCTGCTTGCCGCCGCCATCTTCGCAGCCATGACCTGGGCAAACGCCAACATGGGCATGGGCGCCCTGGCTGCCAACACCGTGCTCGTCGTGCTGTTCGCAGCATACATCGTCAAGCACGAAGGGCTGGCTAAACGACTACGAAAATAGAACTCAACAAAAAACAAACATAAACAAAGAGAATGAAAAAACTATCAATTCTCATGGCCGGTCTGGCACTCTCTGCCACCACCGCCCATGCCGACGAGGGCATGTGGACCCTCTACAATCTGCCACAGGCTGTGTTCCAACAGATGCAGGCAGAAGGTTTTACGCTGCCCTACGGCAGCCTGTACTCCAACCCCGACGCCATAAAAAACGCTGTTGTCAACTTCTCGGGCTACTGCTCAGGCGTGGTGGTGTCACCCGACGGACTGGTGTTCACCAACCACCACTGTGGCTTTGAGGGCATACGCTCACACTCTACCGTAGACCACGACTACATGCTCAACGGCTTCTTCGCAAAGAGCTTCGCCGAGGAGCTGCCTAACGAGAACATGTTCGTGAGCTTCATGAAGGAGCAGAAAGACATCACTGCACACATGGAGGCGCTGCGCATTCACGACTGGAGCAACGCACGTCAGGAGGAGATGATAGACTCGGTGGCAAACGCCATGACCGACTCTATCAAGAAAATCGACCCCACGCTCCACATCACCGTCGAGCCGTTCTACGAGGGTAACAAGTACTACGCCACCACTTACCAAGACTTCACCGACCTGCGACTGGTCTTCACCGTGCCTAAGTCGATGGGTAAGTTTGGCGGCGAGACCGACAACTGGATGTGGCCGCGCCAGACATGCGACTTCTCGGTGTTCCGCATCTATGCCGACCCGAAGACCAACGGACCGGCAGCATACTCAAAAGACAACGTGCCCTACCGCCCGAAGCACTGGGCTCCCGTGTCGATGGACGGATATAAAGACGGCGACTTCGCCATGACTGTGGGCTATCCCGGCTCTACCGAGCGCTACCTCTCAAGCTACGGCATCGAGGAGATGCGCGACGCGCAGAACGCTCCCCGTGCCCAGGTGCGCGGCGTGAAGCAGGCTGTCATGCTGCGTCACATGCGTGCCAGCGAGGCTGTGCGCATCAAGTACGACTCTAA
>JALEVZ010000099.1 GCA_022788105.1 Prevotella sp.
TAACTGTTGTAATCTTCTTGTTCATTGTAATCTTCTTTTTTCGATTGTACTTATTTGAATCGAGTGCAAAGGTACTACGATTCCTCGACATTCAACAAGTGATAACCCTACAGCTGCAGGGAGTTTTCCCTATTGATTACATGTAGCCTTGTATATATGTTTATAAGTACACATGTGTACGTGTGTACAAGTAACCATGTTTACGTGAATACATGTGGACGTGTATTCGAGGGTGTGTCAAAACACCCTCTTGAAGGTAAACTCGGGGGACAAACTGGGGACAAAATTATGAAATTAACGGCAAAGACCCCCCCACTAAGAAAACATCCGCAAAAATCGCTTCAAAAATTAACACTTGATTATCAGGCGTTTACGAAGGGATTTTTGCGGATGTTATGATTTTCTTTTCCTTTGCTTTACTTTCCGATGCAGAAGCGGGTAAAAATGGATGAAAGCACCTCATCGGTTTGTATTTCGCCGCCAGTGATTTCGCCGAGGTGGTGTAGACAACTGCGGAGATCTTGACTGACGAGGTCGGTTGGAAGCGAAGAATGCAAGCCTTCAAGAACACGGACTATGTCGTCATGGGCGGCACGCAGCGCCTCTATGTGACGGATATTGCTCACAATGACATCGTTTTGAGAACCAGTAGAGAGAGAGAACGATTGGCACAATAGTTCGCGGAGCTGCTCAATGCCATCGCCACGTTTTGCGGAAATGCAGATTTGTTTGACGTCAGATGGTAGCGCTAAAGAGTCCTGAGAATCACTGACCTTAGCAGCGACGCCAGTAGGAGAGGAGCTCACCAACGAGTCCGGTGTTGAAGACATAAGATCGCACTTGTTATAAACAATGACGAGCGTCTTGTCTTTACATATTGGCAAAACTCTTGGGGCAAGTTCACTATATTGGCTGTCAGCACAAGTAGAGTCGAGAATCAAAAGCACAATCTCTGCCTGTTCTGTCTTTTGAATAGTACGTTCGATGCCAATGCTCTCTATTTGGTCGTTGGTATCTCTGATGCCAGCCGTGTCTATGAAGCGGAAGAGCTGCCCATTGATGCTTACCGTGTCTTCAATGACGTCGCGTGTTGTGCCATGTATGTCGCTGACGATGGCCCTCTCTTCGCCGACAAGCTGAGTGAGAAGAGTGGATTTTCCGGCGTTGGTCTCGCCGATAATGGCTACAGGAATACCGTTTTTTATTGCGTTGCCCTGTTTGAAAGAGGCAATCAGACCATCAATGACACACTCTATCTTTTCCGTCACGTCCACAAGCTCACTTCTATCCGCAAACTCCAGGTCCTCATGGTCTGAGAAGTCAAGCTCCAGTTCCATGAGCGACGTCAGGTGAAGCAGTCTATCGCGTAGTGATGACAACTCTTTGCTGAACAATCCACGCATCTGGTTCATCGCCATGCGGTGTGATGCGGCAGTCCTTGAAGCAATAAGGTCTGCCACAGCTTCTGCCTGCGACAAGTCCATCTTACCATTAAGAAAACCCCGTTGCGTATATTCGCCTGGTCCGGCAGCCCTACACCCATTGGCAATGAGCAATTGCATAACCTCTTGTAGAATGTATGCAGAGCCGTGGCAAGAAATCTCAACAGAGTTTTCACCAGTGTAGGAATGAGGAGCATGGAAAACACTTACCAGCACTTCGTCCACTATCTCGCCGTTAGTGCCAACAATATTTCCAAACGCCAACGTGTATGCTTTGCGTTCAGAGAGTTTTTTGCCACTCTTACCGTCACGTCCCGTTGCAGGAACAAATATCTTGTCGGTTATGGCTATAGCCTGTGTTCCAGAAACACGAATAATGCCGATGGCACCGCCAGAGGCGGTGGCAACGGCACATATTGTATCCGAAGATAAAAGAATGTTCATTTACAATTAACTAATTGTCTATACTTAAATTCTATCAAGCACCAGCTTTATAAGGTCATCGATATGATTCTTGTAGCTTGTGTCAGCCTTGCCTGCCACGCGGTTAGCAATCACCATGCAGACAGTTGTAGCGTGATGTCCCATAAGCTTTGCAAGACCAGCGAGCGCAGAACTCTCCATCTCGAAGTTTGTTATGCGATGTCCTTGATATTCAAAGTTCTCTATTTTCTCGTTCTGATGTGGGTCTGTAAGCGGAACACGGAGCTGTCTGCCCTGCGGTCCGAAGAATCCGCTACACGCAACAGTTACGCCACGTACCATATCGTCTTTTGCGATGCGTTCCACCATTTCCTCGTCAGCATGTATAACATACGGTGCAGGCATACACATGTTGCCGCTCCATCCAAGATGGTTGACCAAAGCACGCTCAAACGGCAGGTCGCACACAGCGTTACGTCCGGCATAGAAGTTGAGCAAGCCGTCAAATCCTACAGAAATCTCAGAGCAGATGAATGTTCCTTCGGGCGTGAAAGGCTGCAGACCACCACATGTACCGATGCGAACGATGTCAAGCTGTCGCAGCTCTGTTTTCTCCTTACGTGTTTTGAAGTCAATGTTCGCCATAGCGTCAATCTCGTTCATCACGATGTCTATGTTGTCGCACCCGATACCTGTCGATATTACGGTTATGCGTTTCTGTTTGTATGTACCCGTTATAGTGTGGAACTCGCGACTCTGTATGTCACATTCTGTTGTGTCAAAATGCGATGCCACCAAAGCCACACGGCCAGGATCGCCCACAAGAATCACTTTGTCGGCAAGGTGTTCAGGTGTCACATGCAGGTGGAAGATGCTTCCGTCCTGATTTATGATTAGTTCTGATTCAGCAAAATATTTCTCCATAGTTAAAAGTTTTTAGTTGTTTTCTAATTTTCTGATTTTCAATGTCAAGTCTCTAACTTTGTCAATAGTTTTTTCCTTTATTTTTTCATTAGTTTGGATTGCCTTTGCCAATTGTGCTTTTGATGCGCCGTTCGCATTTCTGTACTGCACACGCTGACCGTCAATGGCTGCGTTGAGTTGCTTCAGCTTCGCCTGTTCTGCCATTAGCTGCGCGTACAGACTTCTGCTTTCTGCCGATTTAAAGCTCGTAGCATCGTTGTATGCAAGTTCGTCGTTTACGATAAATGCAGACTCCACCGAATAGCTGTTTGAGCCTGCAACTGTGCGTATCGCCTCAAGCTGTTTCATCGCATCGTCGCGCTGTTTGGGCGATTTCCAGGTGTCACGTATGCGACTGAGCATCGCCAACTGCTTCAGTTCGTCTTCATCGTAGGCTTCTGCGACATAGTTTTCACGTTTCTTTGATGTCTTAATAGTGTAGACACACACCTTTCCATCTCCCTGTCTGCGTGTTGTAGCAAACCACGCGAAGTCGTGTATATCGTCTTCTACAAATAGGAAGTCGTCGTCATGCGAATTGTACGGCAATCCCACATTCTCTGCTTCAAGAAATTTCCCCTCGTCAGAGTCGTAGCGCGTCATATAGATGTCATATCCGCCAAGCCCTTCATCAGACTTAGCAGCGAAAAAGAACGTCTCGCCGTCAGATGTCATGAACGGGAAGTTTATGTGCTTCAGACTGCTTTCAATACCTCGAATCTGCTGTGGCACACTCCACTTTGAGTTGAGTTTTTCACGGCAATACAGCTTTGACACACCTGCCGTGTCGTTTTCCGCATAATAGCATTTGTTCTCAAAACCGTTGACATAAACATACACACCTGGCAAGTTCTTGTCTTTGAAATAGCTGTTATATTCGACAATCTTTCCAAGATCTGACGATAATGGAATGGAATTTAGCGCCTGACTCTTGTCTACGACAACGCTGTCGATGACAAACAGGCGCTGTGTGTTGTCCACCATCTCGCCAAACAACTTGTCCTGTTTCTGCTTGAGCAACTCTTCCGCTGTCAATGGTTTGGGAGCAACTTTTCTACCCCTGCGCTGCGCACTTGCCCCGAGAGAGGTGGCAAGCAAAAGTATTGATAATGCAACTTTTATATTCATTGTCTTAGTTTGTATTTTTTGATGTTATGAAATTTTACCTGTTGTATAATTGATTTGCAGTAACAAGACAGCACAATCACTTCACCCTTACGACCCTTATTCCGAGATTTGACGGATGCTTTTTCATGTAATCGTATAGCGACACCTTGTCGTCTATAACCTTATGTTCAAGCGACGAAGCGTTCATGAGGTGCAGTTTGCCGTCTTTGTGCCACACAGCATAGCCTACATGCGAAATCTCCAGTCCCGCCTTCTTGGTCACCAGTGCAAGAATGTCGCCATCTTTCACAGCCTTACGCAGCAGTTTCGACTTGTTGAGCATAGAGGTAGGTATATATCTAACGGTCTTTCCGCTCACAGCTTTCTCCGCCTTGACAATCTTTTTCAGGTAAGCAGCATTGCCTTTGAGCATGGGGTATCTGTCAGAGTGTGTGCTCATGAAGTTGGCCTTGATAGTCTGTGTCGCAGTGAATGGTGGGTTAGGAGCTGACACCTCCTTCACCAATCCCTTTGCGCTATTATCCTCAATCCATGTTGAGTAATAGTGCAACCGCGACGGATAGTCCACCTTGCCTGCGGCGTAACGTATTTGTCTTATGTTGTTGCAGAAGTCGGCAAATCGTGTTTTCTTGTCCTTCACACACAGATACATTGCCAACACGTTTTCAACAAACGTCGTGCAGTCGAGCTGGGTGGTGTTTATTACCAGACTTTCGGTCTTCCCCTTCTCCAGTGTCTGTGCCACATAAGGCACACCAAGAAGTTTTCTGCCAATGTAAACTATCGTATTTGTACCTGCTGACTGGCTTGCAGCCTCACGCATAATCTTCTCAGCCCTTATGCTGTCGTTGCTTGTATATATAATGTTTCCTGCGTTAAGGTCTTGGAAGGAAAATGCCAACAATGAAATGAATAAAACTAGTTTCTTCATATCGCTCAATTGTTTATAATTCAGAAATATTTTTACAAGTCCATGTCAAAAATATTGTGCAGCCATCAGCGTTTGCAGAAGTTGAACCCAACATAGAAATTAAGGTTTCCGAAGAAGTTGTTTGTGGAGAACCGCTTCTTGCTGTAGTTGTACGAATGGAGTATTGTGCTTGCTCCGGCATACCAACGGTTGTTGTTCCACACCAGTCCGAAGCGTCCCACACCATCGATGTTGAAGTTGCGAATGTCAAAATTTTTGAACAAGTGATCTGCTTCGTCGCCTTCGCCCATGGTCTTCTTGTATCCGAGAGCCAACGACAGCGATGTGGCAAACAGCCAGCGTGGGGCGAACGCGAAGTTATAGGCATAACCGCCAGAGACCGAGATGTCAGTATATTTTACCTTGCCATTGTCCAATTCGCTATCTATAGGTAGGCTTGAAGCTTGCTCTCCTAAACGTTCGTGAATCAGAGTGTTAAGCTTAGCCATGTCTACATTCAACGAGTGCTGCGTATAACCAATTCCTAAGAGTGCCGAGCCGCAACTGCGTTTCTGCATAGTGCTTTGGCTGAAGGCAGCAGGATAGGAGAACTTACGGTGGTTGAAGATGTAGTAAAGGTTGAAGCCTTTGATACTCACGCTCAGTCCGTCGTACGACACGTTGTGCATTGGCGAGGTGTCAACGTCCCCCGACAGCCTCAATCGACGTATGCGATAGTCGTTGCCCGTTTTACGATAGAACAGGTCTATGCCTATCTGAGAGCTGTAAAGACTGATGTCAAACTCCTTCTTTCCTTTGTCTGCGCTAAGGTGGTTAAGGTCGAATGTATAACCCAAGAACACCCATCTCCATCCAAGATACGGTCCTAACTTGACGGATGGTTTTGGTGCAAACGTCACGCTATTGCCGTGTTCTGTTGACAGACGGTAGACCTCGTAAGTATTTGTGTTTTGCAACATTACGGTGTAATTGTAATGTTGCGGTTCAATGTATGCCGTGTCTATTCGACTGAACTCCTTTACAAACTCATACAGGCCGTGCCCAATGCGCTTGAACAGTCCGCGACGTGGAGCTATAGAGTCTTTGTCTTCAGCCTGTGCCATAGCTGTAGAGCCTATGCACAGGCTGAAGATAAAGGTCATAACGATGGTCGCGGTTTTATTCATTACTTATTATATAGAGATGTTTAGGGGTGTCTTTTTCGTGCTAAAGGTATTTACAGTTTGCCGAGTATGCGGTCCATAACCCAGTTGACAGGTGTCGCGCTCACGCTTCGACATTTACACACTCCGACGCCTTGCAGGTCTTCTATTACCGACTTAATGATGGGCAGCTGCACATACGGCGGATTTGGCACTGTTATGCTTACCGCTCCTTCTGTCGTAATGAGCTTTATGGGGTTGTAGGTATAGACCGAGAAACTCAATGTTCCCTTCTCGCCGATTATCTCGATGCAGTCTTCCTTCGCACTCTGGTGTCCGACGAAACACCATGAGCCGCTGCCTGGCAGACCGTTTTCAAACAGGAAACAGGCGCTTATGGAGTCTTCCGCCTTATACAGGCTGGCTCTGTTTGAGCAGTAGCCATGAGCCTTTACGATAATTCCGAATATGTTTTGAAGGAGGTCCAACTGGTGAGGGGCGAGATCGTAGAAATACCCGCCGCCAGCAATGTCGGGTTGCAGACGCCACGGCAGCTGCTGACCGCCGTTGTAGTCGAGGTCGCGTGGCGGTACTGAAAAGCGTATCTGAACATTAGCTATTTTTCCAATGGTGCCGCTGTTGATTATGCTTTTCACCTTTTGGAAGTAGGGGAGGTAACGCCTATAGTAGGCTACGAAGCACGGCACGCCTGTCTGTTCGCTTATTCGGTTGATGCGCGCACAGTCTTCATAGCTGGCAGCTAACGGTTTCTCAACATACACTGGCTTGCCTGCCTTCATAGCCATAATGGCAAATGTGGCATGGCTCGATGGGGGAGTGGCGATATAAACGGCGTTGACATCGGGGTCGTCAATAAGCTCTTGAGGGTCTGTGTACCAGCGCGGTATGTCGTGGCGTTTGGCATACGACTTCGCCTTTTCGGCGCTGCGGCTCATGACTGCGACAACCGACGAACCTTCCACCTCATTGAATGCTGGTCCCGACTTCTTCTCCGTCACCTCTCCGCATCCTATAAAGCCCCAACATATTTTTCTCATGTCCGATATGTTTTTCTTTTTGTCATTCTTTGATTTCAAACATCCTACTTGCCGATAGAGCACTTAAAGTCTTGTTATCTGCTTTATGCCCTTCACCGTGCGCAACTTCTTCAGAAGCTGTTCGAGGCGTGAAGTGTCGTCAAGCTGCACAACGAGACAGCCGCTAAACAGTCCGTCGTTGCTGTCGATGTTGATAGAGCGCATCGCGATTTTTTCTTCTTTCGATATAATGCTTGTGATGTTGTTCACAATTCCGATATCGTCGTTGCCTATAACTCTCAGACTGATGGTGTATTGTGACGAACCCTTTCCGCTCCAACGTGCCTTCACAATGCGGTAGCCGAAACGCTTACGCAGCTCAGGTGCGTTAGGACAGTTCTCACAATGAATCTTTATGCCGCCATTAACGGTAACGAAGCCGAACACAGGGTCGCCATATATCGGGTGACAACATTTTGCAAGCGAATAGTCCACACCTTTCAGGTTACGGTCTATCACGAGCACATCTTCATTGTCTTTAGCTATGGCTTCATCTGGATTCTCATAGCTGAAGTCGCTGGCAGAACGTGCGGGGACCGCGGGAGCAGTGTCGTGGTCGCGCAATTCGATGTACTGGTCTATCACGCTGTTCACATCCAGTTTCTCATCCGCAATCTGCTTGTAGAAGTCCGTAGTTTCCTTAAATCCCATCTTTTTTATCAGGTGGGCCATAGTGCTCTCGTCCTGCTCTATCTTGCGGTTCTTCATCTTGCGGGCAAGCGTCTCCTTTGCATACAGGCCCTCCTTGACTTGCGTCTCTTTCAGGGCCAGCTTTATCTTGGCTTTAGCTCTGCTCGTCTGCACGATGTTCAACCAGTCGACCTTTGGCTTCTGAGTGTTCTGTGTCAGAATCTCTATCGTGTCGCCAGAGCGCATCGGCTCACGGAACGGCACAATCTTACCGTTTACACGTCCGCCGACACACTTGTTGCCGACGCCAGAATGTATGTGGTAAGCAAAATCGAGTATGGTCGCTCCCTTCGGAAACTTCAACAGGTCACCCTTAGGTGTGAACACAAACACTTCGTCTTCATAGAGGTCCATCTTGAACTGGTCCATAAGCTGAAGGTCGTCGTTGGCCTCAAGCGCTGTACGTATGTTGTTAAGCCACTCGTCAACGCCCGATTCGCCCTTTATGCCCTTGTAACGCCAATGGGCAGCCAGACCGCGCTCCGCAATCTCATCCATGCGTTCGGTTCTGATTTGCACTTCCACCCATTTGTTTTCGGGACCAAGCACGGTGATGTGCAGACTCTCATAGCCGTTAGACTTTGGAACAGACAGCCAGTCGCGCAAGCGCTTGGGGTTGGGTTGGTACATGTCCGTCACGATGGAGTAGACCTGCCAGCACTGCATCTTCTCTTTTGACAAGGGCGAGTCGAGAATTATGCGTATAGCGAATAGGTCGAAGATGCCTTCAAAGTCGCACTTCTGTTTCTTCATCTTCTGCCAGATGGAGTGTATGCTCTTTGTGCGACCCTTCATGTGAAACTTTAAGCCAGCGCTCTCAAGCTTCTGTTGTATAGGGGTAATGAATCTCTCTATATAAGCGTCACGCGACTGCTTCGTGGCGTTAAGCTTATCTTTTATCATGTAGTAGGCGTCATGTTCCAGGTACTTCAGACTAAGGTCTTCAAGTTCGCTTTTCAGCTTGTACAGTCCGAGTTTATGGGCAAGTGGCGCATACAGGTAGCTAGCCTCCTGACTGACCTCACGCTTCGCTTCTTCGTTTTCCGTGTCACGGATTTGCCGCATGAGGTTCACTCGGTCGGCAATCATAATCAATATGACGCGCATGTCTTCGGCGAAAGATAGAAGGAGGTTTCGGAAGTTTTCGCTTTCGATGACAGGACTCTTGCTGTAAAGTTCGTGTATGCGCACAAGACCACGTATAATCATCTGCACACTTTCGCCAAACATAGCCCCCGTCTGCTCGTTGCTGACGTGACCGTTGATAACGCTTCCATACAGGAGAGTGGCTATAACGGCATCGCGCTTCAGTCCAATCTCCTGCACAGCAAGTTCTGCTGTCTGAAAACCGAGCAGCAAAGGGTTGAGTCCGAACACGTCACGACGTAGCTTTCCCTCTTTGAGCGATGCTTTAATGAGAGACGCCATCTTTCGTTCGTCATCTATATAGAGGCTGTTGCCAATATCTTTTTTCAGCCGTTTGGCTATTCCTATTATCTGCTCCTTCTCGGAAGGAGTAAATTTAAATTTCTCTTCCATAGACTTTTATTTTCTATAATAAAGCTTGCTCTCCTTTTCGAAAAGCCGCCTATCATATACAATGATAGTGCCAGTGAGCGCAA
>JALEVZ010000037.1 GCA_022788105.1 Prevotella sp.
GGTGGAAGAATATCTGTACTCGGCAATGGAAGACTACCGCATCGACATCATGATAGACAAAGGTCCGTCGGCACGATCCATACAGATAGACCTCAACCCCTTCACACTCGTGGGAGCCACCACACGCAGCGGACTGCTCACCGCACCGCTACGCGCACGATTCGGCATAAACCTCCACCTCGAATACTACGACCCCGAGACACTCATGCGCATCATAAAGCGTTCGGCTATGATTATGAAGGTGCCTATCGACGACGACGCAGCACTCGAGATAGCACGCCGCTCACGTGGCACGCCACGTATTGCCAACGCGCTGCTGCGCCGCGTGCGCGACTTCGCACAGGTGCGCGGCAACGGCCGCATCGACCGCGCCATATCGGCCCTCTCGCTCTCTGCGCTGAACATAGACCAGTACGGTCTCGACGAGATAGACAACAAGATATTGCTCACCATCATAGACAAGTTCCGCGGCGGACCAGTCGGCGTTTCGACCATCGCCACCGCCATTGGCGAAGATGCTGGCACCGTGGAGGAGGTCTACGAGCCATACCTCATCATGGAGGGATTTATCAAACGCACACCGCGCGGACGTGTGGTCACGCCCCTCGCCTACCAACATCTCGGTCGCAACATGGTGGACAGCAACACCGCCGAGCCAGGACTCTTCGACTGACCACAGCCAGGCGAAACGGCGGTTCTTATCTCCTCGCAAGCGGAGAAAAGCCCTCACGCAAGCATGCTGGTATCGCACCGTTTTGCCAAAGGGCACAATTGACAAAATGAAACCACCCATTTGGCGTTCCCACTACGGCCCTTTGGCGTCGTCACTACGCCCCTTTGACGTCCTCAAAGGGCCGTAGTGAGAAAGCCGCGAGGGGTTTAACACACGTTAAGAATTGGTGTCAGAAAACGCCGCCAGATCTTAGCAATGTGTCACGAAAAGCCACTTTTCGCCGACATTTTGATTTCGTCATTTCGCCGACACACCGCCGCCTCATCACGTCTGACGCCACATCGTCTGCGCTGTCAGACGTTTTTTATGCACATTGCAACTTAGTTGCAAACAAAAATGTGTAACTTTGCAATCGTTAAACTACGCTCAGCATTTTTTAAAAGCTACGCCTCGACAAAAACATGAGAAAGTCATTACCCATATTCGCCATCTGGATAGCCACCACCATGGTGCTCCTGTCTACCGTTGTGATGCACCACCATCACAACGAGCGTATATGTGTGGCGTTCGAGATGTGCGTCCACGGCACCGATGCCGACATTGAGGCAGAGGGTGAGGCAAACCATTCTCACCGCGAAAACGGCAGTTGCCGTATTCACCAACTTCACAAATTCATCATCAACTCCAGCGTAGCGAAGAACTTGCGCCGCCACATTGCCGACGGCAACATGCTCGCTGCCATTCTGCCATCAGCCTGCATCACAGACACAGACAGCAGAAAGGACATAAACAACTGGCACTATGAGGCGCCACACATGGCTGCCACCGTGCCGCCATCGCTGTCGCGAAGGGGTCCGCCCGTCTTTTAGTCTTTTTCATAACAACCCTATTTCCTACGCCGTCAGCTGACGTATGACACGCAGCCGACAGCCACACACGTGTGCTACGACAACGTCACGGCAGCGTGCATACACCACCGCGTCCCGACAAGGGACGCACAAACGACTAAAAGACAAAGACTTAAATGAAACGCATACTATTCATTGTGGCGGTGACTCTCATCGCCATCTGCAGCTTTACGTTCCTCTCCCACCAGGGCGAAGCCGACGCTCACGGACATCACCACCATGAGCACGAAGAGGAAACAGACTTCGACAACATACCCCTCACACAACAACAAATCAACACCGTGGACCTGAAGATGGGTGAACTGACCGAGCGCGAGCTCGACGCCACAATACAGGTCAACGGACAACTCGTGCTGCGCGCACAACACATGGGCGACGTGGCTTCGCTCATGGGCGGCATAGTGAAGTCTATACTCGTAAAAGAGGGCGACCACGTGAGCAAGGGACAGGTCGTGGCAACGGTCGAAAACACCGACGTAGTGGCTCTGCAGCGCGAGTATTTCTCGGCTTGTAAAGACGCCGAGATGGCACGTCTTGAGATGCAACGCCAGCATACGCTGCAACAAAACGGCGCTGGTGTGAAGAAGACCATGCAGCAGGCAACGAAAGACCTGAAGGTGGCAGAGGCGAGTGTGACAGGCATCGGACGACAGTTGCAGCAGATGGGCATCAGCACCGCTGCCGTGGCGAAAGGCAACTTCGCAACGGTGTTTCCACTGCGCGCACCCATCGGCGGCACCGTGAGCCAGCTGACAGCGTCGCTCGGCAGCTACGCCGACATGCAGACGCCCCTTATGAAGATTCGCGACAACGCTGCCGTGGAGGCAGACCTCAACATTTTTGAGCGCGACCTCGCCAAAGTGAAGAAGGGAGACAAGGTCATGATTTCGCTCACCAACCAGCCGGGCGTAACAGTTGCGGGCCATGTCTACGGCATAAACCAGTACTTCAACGACGGCACAAAGGCTGTGGCAGCACACGTGCGACTCGACGCGGCAAAGCATGCACACCTCTTCGACGGCATGTATGTGCAGGGCGCTATCGCCACCGGACGACAGGTCTGCCCCACACTGCCCACCAAAGCCATTGTCACAGCCGACGGCAAAAACTACGTATTCCTGCTCAACGGCGCACCAAAGGGCGGCAACTACTCGTTCTCGCGCCACGAGGTGAAGACCGGAGTGGTGCAGGGCGAATACACAGAGGTGTCGCCTTGCAAGCACATGAAGAAGGGCACAAAGATTGTTATAGACAACGCGTTCTACCTTGCATCACTCACTGGCAAGCACGGTGAGCACAACCATTAATGAGGAGGGATAGCCAATGTTTCAGAAACTCATAACCTATTCCATCCGCAACAAACTCGTTGTGGGTGTAGCTACACTCGCCCTCATAGTGTGGGGAGTGTGGTCGCTCGTGCATCTACCCTTCGACGCCACGCCCGACATCACCAACAATCAGGTGCAGGTCATCACACAGGCGCCGTCGCTCGGAGCACAGGAGGTGGAGCAGAACATCACTACTCCCATCGAGATGGCGCTCGCCAACATACCACGCATAGAGGAACGACGCAGCATCTCGCACAGCGGACTGTCGGTCATCACCCTCGTCTTCGACGATGGAGCCGACATCTACTGGGCGCGCTCGCAGGTGTCGCAGGTGCTGGAGACCATAGCTAAGGAGCTGCCCGCCAACACCGACACGGAGATGGGGCCCATCGCGACGGGTCTGGGAGAGATTTACCACTACACCGTACGCGCGAAAGAGGGCTACGAACAGCGCTACTCGCTCACACAACTGCGCACCATTCAGGACTGGATAGTGCGCAAACAGCTGTCGGGCACGCCCGGCGTGGCAGAGGTGTCGGGCTGGGGCGGATTCGTAAAGCAGTATGAAGTGGCAATCGATGCCGACCGGTTAAATGCCTGCGGAGTGACCGTGGCAGACGTCTACACGGCTCTTGAGCGCAACAACGCAAACACCGGAGGCAGCTATATAGAAGAAAACGCAAACCAGTACTACATACGTGGCATCGGCCGCGTGGGCTCATTGCACGACATTGCCGACATAGCGGTCAAGACGGTAGGCGCCACACCCGTGCGCATCGGCGACGTGGCACAGGTACAGGAGGGCCACGCCACACGCTTCGGAGCCGTCACCCGTAACGGCGAAGGCGAGGTTGTGGCAGGCATTGCCATCATGCTCAAAGGCGAAAACTTCCAGGAAGTGAGCCGCAACGTGAAGGAACGCATCGCACAGATACAACGTTCGCTGCCCGAAGGAGTGGTCATCGAGCCGTTCATCGACCGCACCGACCTCGTAGGAAGGGTTGAGGGCACGATAGCACGCAACCTCATTGAGGGTGGACTCATAGTCATATTCGTGCTCGTGCTGTTCCTCGGCAACTGGCGTGCAGGACTCGTTGTGGCGTCGGTCATTCCACTCAGCATGCTCTTCGCCTTCGGCATGATGAAGGCATTCGGCATCGACGGCAACCTCATGTCGCTCGGAGCGATAGACTTCGGCATGATAGTCGACTCGGCAGTAATCATTGTCGAGGCGGTGGTCACACACATAAACACGGGCCACTTCGCCGACCCGAAAGTGCGGGCAGCCTATCTTGCCAGCACCGCAGCAGGCGCCACGGGCGCCAAAGAGCCTGCGACAGATGGCGGCAGCAGCCCCGTTGCGTTCCGTCTGACACGTGAACAGATGGACGAGGAGGTGCATTTCTCCGCTTCACGCATACGTCAGAGCGCCGCGTTCGGCGAGATTATCATCATGATTGTGTACATCCCGCTGATGACATTGGTCGGTATAGAAGGCAAAATGTTCCGTCCCATGGCGCTGACAGTGTTCTTCGCCATACTCGGCGCGTTCATATTGTCGCTGACCTACGTGCCGTGGGCGAGCAGTCTGTTCCTCAGCCGCAGCATGCACACACGCGAGACGCTGTCTGACAAGATAATAAAGAAGTTGCAGACGTGGTATCGTCCGGTGCTCGAATACGCGCTGCGACAGAGCAAAAACGTCATAACGGCAGCCGTAGCACTGTTCTGTGTCAGCGCCGTGGGCTTCAAGTTCCTCGGCGGCGAGTTCATACCGAGCCTTGAAGAGGGCGACTTCGCCGTGGCGATGAGCATGGCGCAAGGCACCTCTCTGTCGCAGATGGTGGAAAGTTGCACTAAGGCTGAGCAGCTGTTGAAAGCCCAATATCCGGAGATAAAGCAGGTGGTGAGCCGCATAGGAAGCGCTGAGATACCCACCGACCCTATGCCCGTGGAGCGTGCCGACTTAATGATTGCGCTCAAACCGAAGAGTGAATGGACCTCGGCAAAGACCGCCGACGAGCTGCGCGAGAAGATGGAGCACACGCTGAGCGCCATCCCCGGACTCGAAGCAGAGATTTCACAGCCAATCCAGATGCGCAACAACGAGTTGCTGACAGGCATCAAACAAGACGTGGCTATAAAGATTTTCGGCGACGACCTCACCACTTTGGCGGAGCAGGCGCAGAAGGTCAAGCGCATGATAGAACCCGTGCGCGGCGTCAGCGGCATCTACGTAGAAGAGGTGTCGGGCTTGCCGCAGATACAGGTGAAGTATGACCACACACGCATGGCACGCTACGGACTGAGCGTCGACGACGTGAACACGGTGTTGGAGACCACCTTTGCGGGCGCCGTGGCAGGCTCGGTGTATGAGGGAGAGAAGAAGTTTGACCTCGTGGTGCGCCTCAACGGCAACGAGCGCAACGCCGCCACACTGCAACTACTGCCCATACCGCTGCCCGGAGGGTCTACCATTCCGCTACAGCAGATTGCCGACATAGCATACGAGTCGGCACCGGCGCAGGTGTCACACGAAGACGGTGCGCGCCGCATCTACGTCGGATTCAACGTGAAAGGACGCGACGTGCAGTCTACGGTAGACGAGATTCAGCACAAGCTCGACAGCGGACTGAAGCTCCCCGAAGGCTACTACTACACCTATGGAGGTGAGTTTAAGAACCTGCAGAGCGCCACACAGCGTCTTATGGTGGTAGTGCCCATCGCGCTTATCATCATACTTATGCTGCTCTACGCCACGGTAAAGAACGTGCGCGAGTCGCTGTTCGTGTTCTCAGCCATACCTCTGGCTGCCATCGGCGGCGTCTGGGCGCTGTGGCTGCGCGGCATGCCGTTCTCCATATCGGCAGGCGTAGGCTTCATCGCACTGTTCGGTGTGGCGGTGCTCAACGGCATCGTGCTCATAGGACAGATGAACCTTATGGAGCGCGAGCAGCACGACAGACACGCTGACAACGCCCCCACCACGCTGCAAGCCATACACGACAGGATAGTGGACAGCTGCATGTTGCGCCTGCGTCCGGTGCTCATGACCGCTCTGGTGGCGTCGATGGGATTTCTCCCTATGGCGCTCTCTACTGGCGACGGCGCCGAGGTGCAGCGTCCGTTGGCAACCGTTGTCATCGGCGGACTTATCACTTCCACCCTCCTCACCCTGCTCGTGCTGCCAGCAATATATAAGCAGTTCTGCAAGAAGTAAGGGTAATGGACCAAACAACAACACAATGAACCACATAAAAAGAAACATAACAGCCCTGGCGCTATGCATCATAGCCCTGGGCACAAGCGCACAGACACTGACGCTGAAGCAGTGTCTCGCGCTCGCCGCCGACCACAGCCTCACGCTGAAACAGGCCGACGCACAGGTAGAACGCGCACGGGTCATGCAGGGCACAGCATGGGATCTCGACCGCACGGAGCTGTCTCTGTCGCAAGACCCGACCTCTGGCGGCTCGCCCGACAACGCCCTCGCCCTGTCACAAGAGATAGAGTTTCCAACCGTCTACGCCGCACGCCACAGTCAACTGAAAGCCGAGACGAAGGCAGAAAAGAGCCGCCGCAACGTGACGCTACAGCAGTTGCACAGCGACATTGCCTCGGCATACTGGCAGCTGGTCTACTGCAAGGAGCGCATCACCATACTCTCGGCGCAAGACTCCGTGCTCACGCGCTACGCCGATCTTGCAGACAAGCGCTACAAAGCAGGCGAGGCACGACAGCTCGAGGCGCTGACCGCAGCACGACTCGAACGCGAAAACGCCATGGAGCTGGCTGCCGCGAAGAGCGACTACGCCGCCGGACAGCAGCAGCTCGCAGCACTCATAGGCACAGACGCTGCCATAACGCCTGCCGACAACACCCTGTCAGCACTCGACTACAGTCCCACAGACTTCTCATTTGCCTCTACAGCCGAGGGCGAACTGGCCCGCGACCGTGTGGCAGTGGCAGACAAGGCGCTGCGCGTGGCAAAGAACGGCTACGCCCCGTCACTGTCGTTGGCACTGAAAAACCAGCTCGTCATAAGCAGTTGGGACCCATATCACGAAAACCGCGCACGCTACGACGGCGGCAACTTCATGGGCTTTGAGGTCGGCATAGGCATACCGCTCTTCTTCGGAGCGACCAAAGCAAAGGTGAAGGCGGCACGCAGCGACCGTGCCATAGCACAGATGGAGATGCAGCAACAGCAGCTCACGCAGCAGACGGAGTACAAGGCGGCGCTCACACGCTACAACACCGCCTTCAGCCGCATGCAGTACTACGAGCAGAAAGGGGCAGCAAGCGCCACCGAGATAGCACGTCTCGCCACATTAGAGTACGAAAACGGCGAGATAAGCTACATCGAATATGTCAGCGCACTGCAAGAGTCCATCGACTCACAGCTCAAGCGCGCCGACGCCATCAACGCCTACAACCAGGCTGTAGTGGCGCTGAAGCGCATCTGTGGCACCGCCATCTAACATACTGCAAGACCACTGCTGACACATGACAAGTGACACATGAAGGTGCGTCAAAACCCGTGATGTGAAGTTTGCCGTCACATTGCAACGACAAACCGCTACTCGATGGTTTTGGCACACCTCTTTTTTTATTTTATACCTCAGTTCGGGATAACCGAGTGTTTTATACAATATAAATGCAGCGTGAAAACGCCTCCTCCCCATACCATTAGGAGTGGGTAATAACAGAAGGCTGAAAGAAGTTGTTTTGCTCTTAGAATAGTGACAGCTGTTTGGTGTCTTCGATGCAGTATCCTTGCAATGCCTTTGGCTTGTTATCAAAGAAACAATATGCTCCCAATGCTGAGATGAGGTTCATGACAAAGTTGTTCACAGACCTATGACGCGAATGTACAATCTGTGCCGTATTCTTCAGCATGTCGTTAATTGTTTCGATAATGTATCTCTTATCCCGAACTGGGGTATTATCTTATCACCCATCATTTCCTGCAGAAGATGAATTATTTCTCGGATTTGAGTATTTTAGAACATATTATTCCTCGGATTTGAGTATTTTAGCACGAATTATTTCTCGGATTTAAATATTTTCGTTACATTTGCAACTGTTATTCAATTGATTACAATTATGGCAGAATACATAGCAAGAAATATAGACTCAGAACTCACCGCATG
>JALEVZ010000042.1 GCA_022788105.1 Prevotella sp.
TAAGACACGAGCAACAAAAGATTGACCGCGAATTCATAGACTGGCTGGGACAGAGCGGTGTGCCTTTCACCATAGTATTTACAAAGGCAGACAAATTAGGACCTGTCAAAGCACGCGTCAACGCCAAAGCATGGATGGACAAGTTGGCTGACACATGGGAAGAGCTACCACCCTACTTCATCACAAGCTCGGAGTCGCGCATAGGACGCGACGAGGTGCTCAGCTACATCGAGCAGATTAACAGCACACTAAACGGAGAGGAGAAATAAATGGCACTACAGACTCCTTATGTAGACTTACAGAACGTGACTAAGTCTTTCGGCGCACAGGTGCTATTCAACAACATCTCCTTCTCCGTAGCAGAGCGCCAGCGTGTGGGACTGATTGCCAAGAACGGAACCGGCAAGACCACCCTACTGTCCATCATCTCCGGACATGAAAGTTGCGACAGCGGCAGCGTGATTTTCCGCAAGGGAATAAAGGTGGGCTATCTGGAACAGACGCCACACTTCGACTACGACGACACGGTGCTTGACGCTTGCTTCAACCACAACGGCGAGAGCGAAAAGGTGTTGAAGGCGAAGCAGATTCTCACACAGCTACGCATTGACAATATGGACCAGAAGATGAGAGAACTCAGTGGCGGACAGCAGAAACGCGTGGCACTGGCAAACGTGTTGATAACAGAGCCAGACTTCCTCATACTTGACGAGCCGACCAACCACCTTGACCTTGAGATGATAGAGTGGCTTGAGGGTTATCTGTCACGCGGTGGCAGAACTCTCCTTATGGTTACGCACGACCGCTTCTTCCTTGAGCGTGTTTGCGACACCATCGTGGAGCTTGATGACAAGACGGTCTACACCTACCACGGCAACTACGCCTATTACCTCGAGAAACGCGAAGAGCGCATCAACAGCACGCTGGCAGAGATACAACGCGCCAATAACCTCTATCGTCGCGAGCTGGAATGGATGCGCCGACAGCCACAAGCACGTGGACATAAAGCGAAATACCGCGAAGACGCCTTCGAGGAGTTGGAGCGCAAAGCCAAGCAACGCATCGAGGAACGACAGGTGAGACTAAAGTCGCGCAACGTGTATATAGGTTCAAAGATATTTGAGTGTCAGTATGTGTCAAAAGCATTCGGCGAAAAGACCATATTGAAAGACTTTTATTACAACTTCGCACGCTTTGAGAAGATGGGCATCATTGGCAACAACGGTGCCGGTAAGTCTACGTTTATAAAGATGTTGCTCGGTCTGACGCCGCCAGACAGCGGACGATTTGACGTGGGCGACACCGTGCGCTTCGGCTATTTCTCACAAGAAGGACTGAAGTTTGACGACCAGCAAAAGGTGATAGACGTGGTAAGCGACATAGCCGAATATGTAGACCTCGGCGGCGGCAAGCATCTCTCTGCCTCGCAACTGCTCCAGCACTTTCTCTTCACTCCAGAGCAACAGTACAACTATGTGTACAAGCTCAGCGGTGGAGAGCGACGCAAGCTGTATCTATGCACGGTGCTAATGCGCAACCCCCACTTCCTGGTGCTCGACGAGCCGACCAACGATCTTGACATACAGACGCTTCAGGTGCTTGAAGAGTATTTGCAGGACTTCCCTGGCTGCGTTATCATCGTAAGTCACGACCGATATTTCATGGACAAGGTGGTGGACCATCTGCTGGTGTTTAACGGCGACGGCAACATCAAAGACTTCCCTGGCAACTACACACAGTACCGTCAGTGGGTGTCATTGCAGCCTAAAGCCGAGACGCAAAAGAGTCAGCCTGCCACACAGGAACCTGCTGAAAACAAAGCAGAAAAGAGCGGACCCCGTAAGAAAAAGACTTACAAAGAGAAGATGGAGTTTGAACAACTCTCTAAAGAGATTGCTGCTCTCGAAGACGAACAGAAACGTATAGAAGACGCTTTGTGTGGCGGTACGGTGTCCGTAGACGAGATAACAGAAATGAGCAAACGCCTCCCTATCGTTAAAGAAGAACTTGACGAGAAAGAGTTGCGTTGGCTTGAGTTGTCGGAACTTGACTAAACGACATACAAATGGAATGCAAGGCATAAAATACTTGCCAACTCTTTAACTATCAACATGCCTAAGGCATGCGAAGCTTGAATTTATTTAAATATTAAAATGACAGGACACAACTATCGATTATCTGTGATTCATCGCATCGCAACAGCTGTCATGCTGCTGTTATTTGCGCTACAAGCCAATGCCGTGTTGAAAGAGAAGAATCTCGACAACACGCTATCCATACTGCGCTCCGAACTTACCAACTACCACAAAGACCTCGAGCGACAGACTGGACTCATGAAACAGCAACAGGAGGAGGTGCGTAAGAATCTGATTGACATATTCAGCAAGAGCAACCAGAACTCGCTGATGCTATATTCGCAGAAGCCAGACTACATCTTTGACCTCACATACGCATGTCATGAGGCGACGGAACAGTACTCAAGATTTCAAAATAGTGTGCTGCCATTCACGTCGCTGCTGTCGCGCACCGACAGCGAGATTGCACGCTACGACAGTCTTATTGTAAACCTCAGCCAGATGCCGACACGCACTATAAGCGAAAGGGCAAAGATAGACCGCAACGTGTGTCTCACCCTGGCGGTGAACATACGACGCACGCTCTATGACAACAGCCAGCAGCTAAGCGAATATATACGCTACTACAAGATGACAGAAGAGCGACTGCGTAATCTCAACGACTACGCTAACAAACGCTACAACGACATACAGGCCAGCATATTCAGCAATGGCGGTGACGACTATTTCACTATCATCTCTCATATTGGACGACAGGTCAACGACACCCGTCTAACGATTCGTGACAAATATCGGCCATCGACAAAGATGAAGTCGCAATGGGACAGCCGAATCATACTCTATCTCTTTGCCACAATTTTCTTCTACGGCATAGTGTCGATACTACTCAACCTGGTGGCGATACGCTATCTTCTGCCGCAGCGTTTCCGCACTAAAAGGTTTATGTCAAAGCGCACATGCATCACGCTCTCTGCGTCTGTTGTGACCTTCGCTATCATACTCGGCCTGCTGCGCATCGTGTTTAAGGAGCAGAACTTCCTCATAATGGCAAGCAATCTGCTCGTAGAATATGCCTGGCTGCTCGGCGTCATACTCACGTCTTTGCTCATACGTCTTGACGGCACGCAGATAAAGAGTGCGTTCAGAATTTATTCACCGCTTATGGCGATAGGATTCATCGTCATAACCTTCCGAATAATACTGATTCCAAACGAACTTGTCAACCTCATATTCCCACCAATACTGCTGCTGTGCTCGCTGTGGCAATGGAGCGTAATACATCGCCACAACAACCGCATACCACGCAGCGACGTGTTCTACACCTATATCTCACAGACGGTCTTTATCGCCTCTGTCGTGTGCTCATGGAGCGGATATACTCTGCTTAGCGTGCAGATTCTCATTTGGTGGATAATGCAACTCACGTGCATACTGACAATCACATGCTTCACGGGATTGCTCAAGAAATGGGCTGCACGACATGGGTACGACAAGAAGAACGTGTTTGAAGCATGGTTTTACCGCTTCGTGCTTCACGTCGTCATACCACTGATGGGTGTCTTCTCCGTGCTGATTTCCATCTATTGGGCTGCCGACGTGTTCAATCTCACAGACCTAACGTGGTCTATATTCTCTCGCAACTACATCGACAGCAACAACCTCAAGGTGAGCATACTGGCACTGACAACGGTCGTAAGCCTGTACTTCGTGTTCTCGTACATATATCACACTGTCAACGACATACTGAAAATTCATTTCGAGAAATCGGACATGTCAACCGCAGCAAGCCACGACATTATGTCGCGTAAGCTCGTGCAGGTTGTGGTGTGGGGAGTGTGGCTTCTGATTGCCCTCGCCATACTGCACGTAAGCAACACATGGCTGGTGGTTATCTCTGGTGGTCTGTCTACTGGCATCGGCTTTGCGTCCAAAGACATTCTGGAAAACATCTACTACGGAATATCTCTTATGGCGGGACGCGTGAAAATTGGCGACTGGATAGAATGTGACGGCACACGCGGCAAAGTGAGTTCCATCTCCTACACGTCAACCATGATAGACACTGTTGATGGTTCTGTCATCGCATTCCAAAACAGCCAACTCTTCAACAAGAACTACAAGAACATGACCAAGAATCATGGATATGAGCTTGACACACTGGAGGTAGGTGTAGCATACGGTTCTGACATCGCATTCGTGAAAAAGATTCTCCACGACGCAATAATGGAGCTTGACTGCATATATAAAAAGCGCGGAGTAAAGGTCGTGCTGAAGAGTCTCGGCGACAATAGCGTAAACCTCACGGTGAGCGTGTGGGTGTCGGTACTCACCCACTATGCCGACGACGGAGAGGTGCTCGAGTGCATATACAACACATTGAACAAGAACAACATCGAGATTCCATTCCCGCAGCAAGACGTACACATTCGCGATATGGCAGAGGCTGTGACGACAGCAAAAGAGTAAGGAGTGATTTGCACGAAATACGCAGGCCAGCCTTGAATAGACACGGCCTGCACCAAATGTTAAACACTCTTAAATGGCACCAATAACACAGCTAAAATATTCTCCATCTAAAAAAAAATAAGTACCTTTGCAGCCGATTTGATGGTTCCGTAGCTCAGTTGGATTAGAGCAACAGCCTTCTAAGCTGTGGGTCTTGGGTTCGAACCCCAACGGAA
>JALEVZ010000126.1 GCA_022788105.1 Prevotella sp.
GACCAAGACGGCAATGGCTACTTGCTCGTAGTGTATGACAAGAAGACCGATGCCTACATCTATTCGGTTGCTGGCATGCCTCAGACCAAGGCAGTAAAGCCGTTCAAACCACAGATTGACGAGAGCAAGATCGTTATTACATGGAAGGACTATACCGACGAATGGGGCAACAAGTTCCCCGATGGAGAGAGCTACTCGCTCATCTATCCTGAAGTAACCATCCCTGCCGATGCCTACTATTCACCCGTAACGGTTAAGCGCGACGGACAGATGGTGGTTATCCCCTCTGACCAAGTGGCAAGCGAGATTGGCGTGCGTCTGGAGTCTACCATCGGCATCTATGGCACAGGTCTGACCGATGCCATTCCTGACGACTCTATCACAGCCGAATGGAAGCGTCAGAGCGCCTACTTCAACTCTGTGGGCAAGACCAACGCCCTGAACCCCGCTTATTGGGACCAGAACACGAACGAGTGGGTAAGCTACTATGTGAACAACGCTGGCGACAAGAAGAAATATGTGCGCCGCTACACCTACGCAATGAGCCGCGGACCAATCCTCGACGCAGCAGGTGCCAACGCCATCTGGAACATCACGAACGTGACACGTCCCGACCGCCGTTACCACTACCTGAGCCTTGACGGAGGTGCCATCTACGCCAAGTCGTCGATGGAAGATCCCGACGTTCAGGATGGCTTCCCCGAATATATCAAGAGCATAGACCCGAACAACGCGCATCCCTCATGGCACACTGCCGACGTGAAGCAGAACATCTACAACTATCTGATGGCGAAAGATCTGGACCCCGAGATGACAAGCTCACAGTATAAGAACTTTATGGTCTGGCACCGCGGTCTGGCTGTTCCTGCTGCACGCAACACCACCACCGACCGCTTTAAGCAGGGCATGAAGCTCTTTAAGGAGATTGGTTGCACCAACTGTCACCGCCCGTCATGGACCACTGGCGACGACAACATTCAGGACCCGAACGGCATCTTCACCAACAGCGACATGCCTCGCTATCCGCACCAGAAGATATGGCCCTACACCGACTTCGTGCAGCATCGTCTGTTCATGGAGAACGACATACGCACAGGCTGGTGTCGCACCACACCGCTCTGGGGCCGTGGCCTGTCAAAGCTCTGCACTGGTGCCGAAGACCGTCTGCACGACTGCCGCGCACGCAACACCATGGAGGCAATCATGTGGCATGGCAACGCCAAGAGCGACGCCCGCTTCGCCATTGAGAAGTTCCGCAAGCTGAGCAAGGAGGAGCGTGACAACATCATCTTCTTTGTTGAGTCTATTTAATAGACATTCCTATCAACGACTGTTCTATTGATTGATAAACAATTGAACAAGACCTGCCGCACACGACCTTGTACTAATAATATAAGGTTGTGTGCGACTTTAAACATTTAAAGAAGCGACACATTAAAAGAACCCCAACTCTTTTGAATCCTCAAGCAATGAAACATCTGAAGACCATGATTCTCGTTGTGGCAACGGCAATCATCCTTATTCTTATAACAGCAACAATAGTTGAAAGCAGCAAAGGCACAGCCTTTGTCAGACAGCATATCTACACCTCACTGTGGTTTGTTCTGCTATGGGCAGCACTTGCCATTGCCGCTGCTGCCTACATCGTTATGCGCAGAAGCAAAAGCAAAAACAACATCAGCACCAGCGTGCTGCTGGTACACGCATCGTTCCTGGTCATTCTGCTCGGCGCCTTTACCTCATGGAACATGGCTGAAAGCGGAACCATACATCTGCGCCAAAACGAAACGAAAAGCACAATGAAAGATGAAGAGGGAGAAACAAAAGAACTCGGATTCGAGGTATCGCTCAAAAACTTCAATGTGGTAAACTATCCCGGCACCGATGCGCCGATGGACTATGTAACCACGCTCACAGCCAAGGCTAAAGACTCTGCCCAAAGCAAAAGCTCTACAGAAAGAAGCTCTTTCGGAAACAAAAACTCTGACAACACCCAAGAAATAAAGGTGTCGATGAACAACATTGGCTGCTTCAACGGCTACCGCTTCATACAGTCGGGCTACGACAGTGACATGCAAGGCACCACGCTCGGCGTCTATCATGACCCGTGGGGCATTGGCATAACATACACGGGCTACGCTCTGCTCTTCATATCGCTCATCGCAACAATGGTCAGCAAGAAAACAAGAATACGCCATCTCTACCGCAAAGCCCTCTCTCTGCAAAGCGCAAAGGCATGGGCTGTAACAGCACTCCTTGCCGTTTCGTCGTTCTCTACAACAGCCAACGCACAAGAGATGGTGAAGATTGATGGCGACATTGCCGACGACTTCGGCAAGATATGCGTGCTTTACAACAGCCGCATCACCCCCATAAACACCGTTGCCACGAGCTTCGTAACAAAGCTCTGCGGCAAGCCTACATGGAATGGTCTCTCCTCAAACCAGGTGTTTGCAGGATGGATCTTCGACGTGCCATATTGGGAAACGGTGAAGATGATAGAGATAAAAGAAAAGAAAGCACAAGAGCTTCTCGGCATCAACGGCAAATGGGCTTCGTTTGACGATTTCTGGGACAACTACAACAATTATAAACTCGACGCCCCGCTGAAGAAAGCCTATAAAGACGGAGACACAAAACTAAAGAAGCAGCTGCGCGATGCCGACGAGAAGTTTAACATCATACGCATGCTTTATGGCGGCGAGATGCTTAAGATGTTTCC
>JALEVZ010000035.1 GCA_022788105.1 Prevotella sp.
CAGGAAGTGGTAGAGGAAGAAGTCGTGCAGCTCGTATGGGCCTACGAGGTCTTCGGTCTTCTGCTTTATGTTGCCATTGGAGTCGGCGGGGATAAGCTCGGGGCTTATCGGTGTGTCGAGAATGTCGATGAGTGTGGCGCGCGACTTGTCGTCGATGCCGCTGTCTGCGACATAGGTAACGAGGTACTTTATAAGCGTCTTAGGTACGCTCGCGTTGACACCATACATAGACATGTGGTCGCCATTGTAGGTCGCCCAGCCGAGAGCAAGCTCGCTCAAGTCACCCGTGCCGATTACCATGCCACCCACCTGGTTGCTTATGTCCATAAGAATCTGCGTGCGCTCGCGTGCCTGGCCGTTCTCATAGGTCACGTCATGAATGTTTATGTCGTGGTCGATGTCTTTGAAATGCTGCGTCACGCTGTCGCAGATGCTTATCTCACGAATGGTGATGCCAAGTGTCTGCATGAGCGACATGGCGTTGTTGTAAGTGCGGTCGGTGGTACCGAAGCCCGGCATGGTGACGCCGACGATACCACTGCGGTCAAGACCGAGCTTGTCAAAGGTCTTCACACACACGAGAAGCGCAAGCGTTGAGTCGAGTCCACCGCTGATGCCCAGCACCACGTTGCGGCAGTTGGTATGTACCAGACGCTTGGCAAGTCCTGCCACCTGTATGTTGAATATCTCTTCACAGCTCGTCTTCATGTGTGCCGCCTTGGGCACAAACGGACGGGCATAGACAGAACGCAACATGCGGAACAGATGTTTCTGCACGCTGTCGGCATAAAACACACACGGCTCTACGCCTCTCTGCGCCAGGGCAAACGAGGTGTTACGACGGCGCTCGGCACGCAGACGCTCCACATCGATGGCTGTAACGACAAGCTGTGGGTCGAAGGAGAAGCGCTCCGACGCGGCGACACGTGTTCCGTTTTCATATACTAAGGCGTTGCCGCCATAGACAACATCCTGTGTGCTCTCGCCGAATCCGCAGCTGCTGTAGACATAGCCGCACATCATGCGCGCACTCTGCTGCGCGAGCAACGACTGTAGATAGCTGTGCTTGCCGATGAGTTCGTCGCTTGCCGAGAGGTTGAACACAATGTCGGCACCAGCAAGGGCAAGGGTGTTGCTGCACGGCGTGGCAGCCCATAGGTCTTCGCAGATTTCTACGCCGAACTTCACTCCGTCGGCGGTAATAAACAGCTGCGGGGCGGGAGTCATGGTGACGTTGCATCCAGCATAGCTACACACTGAGGTGGATATGTCGGCAGACGACGCAAACCATCGCTTCTCGTAAAACTCGCCGTAATTTGGCAGATAGGTCTTGGGCACGATGCCGAGGATGCGGCCGTGCTGGAACACGACGCCACAGTTGAGCAACAGGTTACGGAACGGCACCGGGGCGCCGACAATGCCTATGACATCCAGCTGCGCCGTGGCTTCCAACAGCTTGACCATGCCCTCCTCTGCCGAGGCGAGCAGCGTCTGCTGTGCAAACAAGTCCTGACAGCTGTAGCCCGTGAGCGACAGCTCCGGAAACACTACGACCTCTGCGCCATTACGTTCTGCGTCGGTCATGGCGAGGATTATTTTTACAACATTGTAGCTCACATCGGCAACATGTACCGACGGTATGGCTGCCGCCACATTAACAAATCCGTGTTCCATTATTGTTTCTTTTACGAGATTTCGATTTATTGTCACCCTTATTTTTCACTCTTCGCTTTTCACTTTTCACTTAATAGCTACCGAATTTTTCACTCTTCGCTTTTCACTTTTCACTTAATAGTCACTTGAGTGGCGCCATAGCCGTACTCTTGGAATGAAGCGTCTTGGTATGAATAGCCCTTGTAACGGTAGTTGAGTTCGTGTATTATAGCGTGGCGGAGCACTCCTTCACCCTTTCCGTGGATGAAGATTATGCGTTTGCCCTTCTTAGTCTTGAACTTTTCGAGAGTGCGACGGAAGATGTCAAGCTGGTAGTTCAGTATATCAGCAGACGACATGCCTGCCGTAGTGTCGAGCAGAGCGTCGGCATGTAGGTCTACCACTTCGGTGTCTTTATCACGCTTTGCCACCGTGTGGTGGGCGCGACCGTCGTCGTAACGGCGCACATATCCGTCGTCGCCATCAGTAGAGTCGGCCTCTACGGGTTTATGCTCTGGCTTGCGATACATCTCCTGCTTCAGTTTCTTAGGGTCTATAACGAGCGAGGCGGGCACCTTGTCGTTCTCTATAATGGTGTAGAGAAGGGCTGGCTGCTCAAAGAAACTGTTCTCCTCGAATGTGTGAAGCTTATAAAACTTCACGCCGTCGATACGGAACTGAACATCTACCGCAGGCTTCAACACAAAGCCTTTGTCACGTTTGAAAGCGATGAGCTGCACACACATACGGCTCAATTCGTTCAGGCTGTCGCGACCAAACTCGTTAAGCCAAGCCTTAGTGTTAGGCTCTGCCTCACCCTCATACAGCAGATTCCATGTCGCACCCTCTGCCGAATAGCAGGCATAACGCACGTAGTAGTTGCTGTCGTTGACGAAGTATGTCTCGAAGCGTGTGTCTGTAAGTTCCTTTATATCCACAGGCACGAAAGCGATGTAGCAACTCAACATATTGCCACCACGGCGCTCCTCCACTTTCGGACGGAACGTTATCTCACGGTCGGCAGGCTCCCACTCGTCCTCATCGGCAGTGTCCTCATCGGCGTCTTGCATGCTGAGACGCGCCTTAATGGACATGCCGTCAGATTCGCACGCGGTCTCACTCGTCTTCTTGCCGGCACCTACCACCTTGCTGATGGAATAGTCGTTGCCGGTCGAAGTGACCACAACGTCGCTCACCGGCATGGGTATCTGAAAGCCGTCTTCGTCTTCTACCAGCACGATGTCACGGCCCTGGAATCCGGCGACACGGCCTCCTCCTATCTCACTTAAAAAGCTGACTTTATCTCCTATCTTCATTGTTGTCTTTGTTTTTTTGTTATTGTCTGAACGCAATCAGAGGTCTGTTGCTATGACTTTTGGTCAATTTTACCTTGCGCCCTTTACTCCTTAGATAATCAGCAAGGAGCTATTGCCCACGCCACATTTTACCTCTACGTTATGCATCCTCACTCTTTATGGAATCAGCAAGGAACTATCGCCATAGCTTAAGAACCTGAAATCGTGGCTGAGCGCATAGTCGTAGACCTTATGCCAGTCACCATGCAGGAACGCACTGACGAGCAACAGCAAGGTGCTCTGTGGCTGATGGAAATTCGTAACGAGCATCTTCACAATCTTATACTCATAACCAGGCGCAATGATTATCTGCGTGCTGGAATGTAATGAGCTGAGTCCGTTGTCGTCAAGGAAACGCAGTACGCTCTCAATGGCTTCACGCGGAGTGATAAGTTGGTCTGGGGGCACGGTGTAAGGCTCCCACTGCTGCACATGCAACTCATGCTCCTCGAGATGAGGATTGGCGTGAAGCTTCACACCAATATAATACAGACTCTCAAGCGTGCGGACGCTTGTGGTGCCTACTGCGATGGCAGAGGCGTCGTGTCGAAGAAGCTTTTCGAGGGTCTGACGGTGTACGCAGATGAACTCTGTGTGCATCTCGTGCTCGCCGATGGTAGAACTTTTCACTGGTTTGAACGTGCCGGCACCGACATGCAACGTCACCTCCTCACGGTCGATGCCTGCATTATCGAGAGCCTCCAGCACAGAGGGCGTGAAGTGAAGTCCTGCCGTCGGGGCGGCAACCGACCCTTTTATCTTTGAGTAAACGGTCTGGTAGGTCTGCTTGTCGCTCTCTTCCGTCTTACGGTTGAGGTATGGCGGGATGGGGAGTTCGCCCACGGCATCAAGTATTTCGGCAAGCGACACGTCCGTATTCCATTCAAATTCGATGAGGTGGCTGGTGCCTACTTCATGGCGACGTGTCACCGAGAGGGTGGTTTCCACGCCATTCACGCTGAACGTTCGCGACAATGTGCCTTCCTTCCACTTCTTCAAGTTGCCAACAATGCACAGCCATGAGCAGCTGCCCGTGGTCTGGAACATCTGTTCGTAGTCAGCAGGGGCATAGGGTTCGAGCAGGAACACCTCTATAAGGGCACCCGTCTCTTTGCGGAAATGCATTCTCGCCTGTATGACCTTAGTATTGTTGAACACCATCAGCGCACCCGATGGCAGATACGTCGGGAGGTTGTAGAACACGTCCTCGCCTACCTCTCCATGCCGATAAACGAGCAGTTTGCTGTGGTCGCGCTCCTTCAACGGGAACTTGGCTATTCGCTCGTCAGGGAGCTCATAGTTATAGTCTGTAATATGTATTTGTTTTGTTTCCATTTCTTTCTTATAATTCTTTCGATGCCATGTCTTCCTTTTATACGAGTGCTCTGAGCACCGCGTAGAGGAGAGTGAACACAAACACTATCGCCACATTGTCGACATCGGCATGACCATAGCCTGTGGACGAGTACTGCGAAGACACGTATTTGATTTTTGGAGACATGCGGTAATAAACTTTTCGATATGCAATGTAAGCCACAATGCCGCTTACTGCGCCCCACATAAGGCCGACAAGGATGTCGCCAGGATAGTGCATGCCAAGATAGATACGTGTGAAACAGTTGAGCAAAGACCATAACACCATCACGAAAGTGAGCAGACGGTTGCGGATAAGCAGGCTGAAAAACAACGCTAACGAGAACGTATTGGCAGCATGAGCGGAAAAGAAGCCGTAGTCACCACCACGCACTCCGTTCACGACATGGACCATGTGCTTTATCATCGGGTCGTTGGACGGACGCCAACGCTGGAAGAATGGCTTCGCCAAAAAGTCGGCGCCACCGTCTGCCAACACCACACACAACAGGGCACAACCTACGACAAGCAATATCTGCATGATCTTCTCGTTGTTTTTTATGACAGCAACCAACAACGCCAAATACAGCGGAATCCATGTCAACCCAGACGTTAGGACCGCCATAAGATTGTCATAAAACAGGTTGTCGCTACCGTTAAGCATCAGCAGCAACGACCTGTCAAAATCTATTATCGGCTGTATGTTCATTTCTTTATTAACCAACGGCTACTCCAATGCATAAGTTTTGTCACATGAAGTGAGTCGCTTGTTCATCTTTTTAATCATTGATGGCAACTCCCCTCCACCTTACACGAGATGAAAAGGAGCTGCTTTAAATGTTTTCAATGTTCTTCTTGCCAATCCAACCTTCACGTCCATCGTCAAGCGTCACGGCACACCAGTCCTTCATAGTGGAGTCGGTGATAGTGACACGAGTACCTTCATGCACAATGAAAGCATCGGAAGCTGAGGCAGACGGAGTCTTCTTCACGCTGACAACAGGCGCTGTAACGATTGCGCCATCGCGGTTTACAAGACGCCGATGCTGTTGCCAGGCAAAAAGAGTGCTGAACGCAAACAGTAGCAAGCAAGCCACTGCGCCGTAAAAACCAGCCTTGCGCATCCACATAGCATTGCCGAACAGGTAAGCCAAAGCCAACAGCAGAGCCACGATAAACATCCCTACGGACATGCTGGTCCAACCGCTCAGATTGGTCATGTCGGTCACTGAACGATATGCCACGGCAAAGAAGTTGGAGTTAGCAGCCACTACTTTGTCTATCGTCTTGCTTCGCACGAAGTCAAGATTGAACCTCACCGCCTTGTCAGACGGGTCGAGCAGCAGTGCACGTTCATAGGCAAGAAGCGCCTGAGGGATGTTGTCGCTACGATAATAGGCATTGCCCAGATTGTAGTAGACGCCCACATCCTCTCCACTTTTCAGCAGTTCCTGATAGTCAGCAATAGCCTGTTGGTAGTTGCCCTTAGTGTAGGCGTCGTCTGCGTTTTGCTTCGTCACAGCAGAAACAGGCACAGCCCCCACCATCAACGACACCACTACAGTTGCTAAAACGAGCAGCATCTGGACAGCACCAGAGGCACGTCGCGTCGCCGACTTCTTCTTTTTCATAGAGTTTTCGATATCCATAATGGCCTCAATAGCCGATGTATAGGTCTTGTTCATATTTCCAGCAGCATCGCCAGGGGCATAACGCTCGAACTCACACTCGTCAAGTGCGCCGATGAAACGTGCCACTGTGTCGGCGTTTACATCGTGGGCAGCCAAGTTATCGGCAATGTTTTCACGCGACAACTGCTCCACTCGCATGTTGAGTTTGTCGCCAACATACCCCCAAAGGGCGCGCAGCACCTCGTCATAAAACTCTGCCTGTCGTCCCTCCGACATCAGTTTGTCAGCCTTGCGCAGACGTTTGATTGCCACCTTATTAGCCTTTTTGCCTTTCATGCGCACAATATCGGCAGCGTCGGCAGCACGTTTTCTGAAAATCACGAGCAGCGCCACAAACGCCAACAACGGCACTATCAGTGACAGGACATAGCCTGTCGAGCCGAAGAACCACTGTCCGGCAGGTCTCAGATGAGCCTTACCCGTCTTGATAGGCATAATGTCATTCGCGCCCTGCGCATCCGAATAGTCGTTTACAGTGGCAGTCGTGCCGTCACCTTTAGTAACAGTCAACTCCAACGGCTGCGTACTAACAGTGCGGTAAGCGTTTGCCTCGGTGTCGTAATAAGTCAACGGAATGGCGGGAATAGTGTACTTACCCTGATTGCGCGGCACCACGAGAAAGTCGTAAATCATATTTCCTCCAATGCCGTTAGCAGAGAGATTAGTCTTGTCCGTGACCTTCGGGTCATACTTGTCAAAGTCTTTCGGCAGCGTCACGACAGGCTGTTTTATAAGCTTCAAGTTACCCGTTCCACCCACAACGACACGCAACGACACTGGCGTGCCAGCCTTCACAGTAGTGTGGTTGAGCTGTGCGGAGATATTGAACTTGCCTACTCCACCCGAGTATCCAGCCGGTTTAGCTGGCAGCGGGTCTACCTGAAGGTCCAAACCGGGCGCCACGATGTCGCGCTTAACCTCTATATATCCCGAACCGCCATTGAAAAACGCCTCAAACGGGTCTACAGCACGATTCTGCTGCACCACAATGCCCTTGAACGTGATGCTTGGAATCTTCAGTTTTCCTGTCATCTGAGGATACATCACATACTGGCTCCACGTCACACAACGGTAGTTGCGGCCGTTCAACTTTTCTATATGATAACTTTTCTGGGCAGGAAGCGTCACCTCCTGGGTATGGAATCCAGTAAGATCGGGCATCTTACCTTCAAGCTGAGTGAGCTGAACGAGAGTATAAACCTTATATGTCAGCAATACCGGCTCCTGCTCATGGACACGCCGTTTGTTCGCGCTGACACGCACAAAAAGGTCGTTTCCCGTTATGCGAGAGCCTGCTTCACGCAGGGCGGGACCGTCGTCGTCGTGCATGCGCGGCGCATTGCCGTTGGAACGAGTCTGTCCCGACACATGAATCTTTACCGAGTGCGACGCTATTGAGCGTCCGCCCACCTTCGCATGTGCCGCAGGAATGACGTAAGTGCCAGCCTTTTCCGCGTACACCGTGTAGGTATATGTCACCGACGAAGAACTACTCGTATGGCCATTCACCATCTGAAAGCTCGACTGCGACGAGGTGTAAGGTCCAGCTATGACCTCGAGTCCGGCAGGAATGTTGCCAGCTCTGAATTCATCTACATTTTGGGTTGACACAGTATAGGCTATACGGAAATTCTCACCCGTCGATACATTCGACGGCGCCGCTACCGTTATGTTTTGCGCATAAGCAGCACAGACACCCAACACTATATAAAACAAAAGTACTATTCTACGCATCGTTGTTTTGTTACCAGTTCTTCTCCAGTTTGCGTGAGCGCGGCTGTTGCATTGCCTTGTTTAGTCTCTGCTGCGTGTTCTTCTCGTCCTGCATGGCGGCATTGAGAAGTTGTTCCGCATTGTCCTTGCTCATTTGTTTTTTCTGTTCGTTCTGTTTGCTTTCCTGCTTCTGGTCTTTCTCCTTCTTGTTTTGCTTATCCTGACCTTTATCTTTCTCCTTCGACTGACCGCCACCCTGGTTCTGCTGATTCTTCTGCTGCTTCTGCAGACGCTTGCAAAGAGCAAGATTGTAGCGCGTCTCATTGTCGTCAGGATTGTTGCGCAGGCTTTCCTCATACGCCTTTATAGCATCGGCATAAATGCGATGGTTCTGACACACCACGCCGATGTTATGAAACACCTTCGCCTTGCGCATCTTGCTTTTCTCCAAAGAGCCAGCCTTCTGGTACTGTTCCACAGCCATAGAGTCTTTCTGCTGCATCATCAGCGCACATCCGAGGTTGTAAAGCGCCTGTGCGTTCTCACCGTTCACCGACACCGCCTTGCGGTATTCGGCTTCAGCCTTAGCAAAATTCTGCTGACGATAGTAACGGTTTCCCGACCTTATGAACTGGCGGTCGGCCTGCGAAAACGTTGCCACGGAACAGAAACAGGCTATAATCAGAAACAAATATCTCATCATTTTATTCTATTATTCCCTTTTATTCTCTTTAAAAATATTATCTCACGACACCGACACGGGCATCTAACGAAAAAGTCACGGCATCTAACGAAAAAAATCACAGACATCTGACGAAATTCACACAAACATCTCACGACACCATCATGAGCATTGCTCCACAAAGAGTCCGTCATCTATCTCGTGAGTCGCCACACCCCTTACTTCTTCCGTTTGAATATGTTTATGTTTCTCAAACGCGGATTACGAGCCTCAAGCACACATATCTCTGCAAGAAGTACGAGGAGCACCAATAGGCCGACAGCCTGGAACTGCTCGTCATATTCGCTGTAGACCACACTCTCCGTCTCACCCTTCTGGAGCTTTGCCAGCTCGTCGTCAAGACGCTTCTGAGCGTCGTTGGTGTTGTCGACATGTATGTATGTGCCGCTTCCTGCACGTGCCAGCTGCTGACACATGGTCTCGTTGAGCGCCGACATCACAGTGTTTCCTGCGTTGTCTTTCATATATTCGCCTGCTCCGAGAGGTATCGGCGCACCGCTCTTGCTTCCCACACCGAGTATAAACACGTTTATTCCCTTCTTCTTTGCAGCCGCAGCCGCCTCCGAAGCGCCACCTTCATGGTCTTCGCCATCGGTGACAAGGATTATTGCGCGACCCACATTCTTCTGCTGTGTGAAGCTGTTTGCGGCAAGGTTTATGGCGTGGGCTATGTCTGTGCCCTGCGCAGAGATGAGTGACGGATTGATGTTTTGCAAAAACATTTTTGCCGACACATAATCGCTCGTTATAGGCAACTGCACGAAAGCGTCGCCTGCAAACACCACAAGCCCAATCTTGTCGTTAGTAAAATTGTCTACCATGTTCTCGACAAGCATCTTTGTCTTGTCAAGACGCGAGGGCACAACGTCGCGCGCCAACATAGAGTTGGAGATGTCTATACATATAATAGCCTCTATGCCATTGCGGTTTTCGGTGCTCACCTTCGCTCCCATCTGCGGACGCGCCAGCATGACCACGACCAGAGCCAACGCTCCTGCCAATAGCCCGAACTTCACATACGAGCGTCGGGCAGACACGTCTGGCATGAGACTCTTAACCAATTCCGCATCGCCAAAGCGGCGCAGACGACGCATGCGCAGTCTGTCGGAAACAAATCTCACGACAAAGAGCAGTGCCACGACGGCGAGTAGCCAAAAATATTGAGGGTCTTCAAATCTGAACATTACTTTACTATTCTCGATTTTTGTTTATTATAGTTTCGCATGTATGTAAAATGCAGTCCATACACAAGAGGCGGTCGGCGACGCATACCGCCATGCCGCCACCATCAGGGGATGCGTCTGAGCACTACTGTGCGCAGCAATATCTCGGCAAGCAGCACGATAAACAGAGCCAACGCGAAAGGCTGGTAAGCCTCATAGCGGCGCGAGAAGCGCTTGACGTCCATCTTTGTCTTCTCCAACTTGTCTATATCCTTGTAGATGCGTGACAGCTCGCGGTTGTTCGTAGCACGATAGAAGCTGCCGTCCGTTGTGCGGGCAATGTTGTCAAGAGTCTTGGTGTCAATCTCAACTGGTATGTTCACATACTGCGTGCCGCCTGCCACAGGCATAGGATAAGGCGCCACCTTGTTCGTGCCGACACCGATTGTGTAGACCCTTATGCCGAAGCTCTTGGCTATCTGTGCACTGGTGAGCGGCGATATGTCGCCCATGTTGTTACTGCCATCAGTCAGCAAAATCGCCACCTTGCTCTTCGCCTTAGAGTCTTTAAGTCGCGACACCGCGTTGGCGATGCCCATACCGATGGCGGTACCGTCAGAGATGATGCCACGAGCGGCAATGTCGGTACGCACGGTGTGCAACAGATTGAGCAGCGAGGCATGGTCTGTAGTCATAGGACACTGCGTGAACGCCTCGCCAGCAAATATCGTCAGACCGATGTTGTCGTTCGGACGGTCAGATATAAACTCCGCCGCCACACTCTTTGCTGCCTCCATGCGGTTTGGCTTCAGGTCTTCGGCAAGCATAGATGTAGACACGTCCATGACAAGCATGATGTCGATGCCTTCCACCTGTTTGTTGTCCCACGAGTTATGAGTCTGCGGTCGTGCCATAATGCACACAAGCATCACGAAAGCCACGCAGCGCAGCAACATAGGCAGATGCATAATGCGTATGCGCCAGCTCTTTGCCGCATAGCGGTACATGGCAGTAGCGCTCATCCGCATTGTAGGCTCACTGTTCTTCCTGTAAAGGAAATACCACAATATATAAGGTATTAGCAACAGGAGAAGAGCGAAGTATTCTTTATTTGCAAATTCCATTTCAGATAGTCAATAAATAAATATGATAAGCCACATAAACGACCAGCACCGTGATGGCGACGCACACGGCAGCGATGATCGACTTTATAGCTATTCGACTGTTGCGGCTTCGCTTGTCGTCGTCGCTGAGCTTCGGAACAATCTTCTCCTCCGTCGGCACATTCTCGAGCTTGGTCTTGTCTATGAAGTTGACGGCATTGACCAGGTTCAGGTCGTTCTCGTTAAGAAGCGTAGAATACTTAGCAAACTTCACGAGGTCGGCGGTCTGGAACAGCTCCGTCAACTCGTCGAGCATGTCGCGGTCGCCCGTCTCATGCAGGTGTTGCAGTATCTCCGCACTCGTCATCTCCTTAGCGTTGAAGCCAAAGCGCTCCTGTATGTACTGACGCAACGTGTCGGTAAGCATGGTGTAGTAAGCCTTTTGGTCTTCAGAGGCAGCCATCTTCTCACGCTTCAGCTTGTCAATAGCGTTGAGCGCCTTCTGATGTGGCGGCACCTTCTTTATGATGCGAATACGTGTGATGATGGGTTTGTTCTGTTTAAGTCTTACCACAAGGTAGAACAGCACGGCGGCAAGCAGAGCCACCACGAACGCACACCAAAACAGCGGCGCCCACTCGCTCCACTCAAACGGGTTGTCCTGCACGTCTTTGGGCGGAAAAAACTTCTCTGGATGCAGCGTGTCCACGTCCATCGTTATGACCTTCAGCGCCACCATGTCAGGCACATATTTCTTACCATTGACACTCACGTTAAGACCCTTTATGCCATATATCTTCTCGTCAAAGCTCGTGAGCACATAGGTCTTGGAGCGCTTCTCGGCACCATCCACTTCAACGGGCTTTTCCTCCTTCTGGCTGATGACCTCCACGCCGGGCGTGATGTACTGCGAACGCTCATACGTCGGGAACACCACATTTGCCCCCTTCGGAGCTGTCACGTCAAGCTTGAGATTGACCTGCTGTCCTATTAGTATGACCGCCGAGTCAAGCTTTGCCACGACCTGCACCTGCGCCATTGCAGCACTGGCGACAGCCAGCAAGCAAACACATAGAGTAATTATCTTTTTCAACTTATTTTCTGCTTCACGTTTTTAATAAAACCCACTTTATATCGGGCCGATTCAATAAAGGCAGTGGCAGAGACGGGGCTTACGTCTCACGCCACACACGCCGTCAGCTACGCTGCGAGAACAGCGCCATCATGGCCTTCACGTAGTCTTCGTCAGTCGCTACCGACGCCCAGTCCACATTGCTCTTGGCGAAAGTCTGGCGCAAGTTCTCCTCACGCTCCAGCCAATAGCGCGTGTGCGCTTGCCGTAGCTTCTTCGAACTGGTGTCTATGTACATCTCCTGTCCGCTCTCCGCGTCCTTCACTCTCATCAGTCCTACGTCGGGCAACTCCTTCGCGCGCTTGTCATAGACCTGTATGGCTACGACGTCGTGCTTGCGATTGGCAATCTGTAGAGCGTTAAGGAAACTGCTGTTGGAGTAGAAGTCGCTGAGTACGAACGCCGTACAGTGGCGCTTCATCACGCGTGTGAGATACTCCATCGCCTCGCCTACGTCTGTCTTGCGGCTCTGCGGATGGAAGTCGAGCATCTCGCGTATGATGTAAAGTATGTGTTTGCGACCCTTCTGCGGCGGAATGTATTTCTCTATACGGTCGGAGAAGAAGATGACGCCAATCTTGTCGTTGTTCTGTATGGCGCTAAACGCCAGCGTGGCGGCAATCTCCGTCACCATGTCGGCCTTTGTCTGGCGCGACGTACCGAAGTCGAGCGACCCCGACACGTCGATGAGCAGCATGACCGTTAGTTCGCGTTCCTCTTCAAACACCTTGACATAAGGCCGCTGGAAGCGCGCCGTGACATTCCAGTCTATGTCACGCACATCGTCGCCATACTGGTACTCGCGCACCTCCGCAAACGCCATACCGCGTCCCTTGAAGGCAGAGTGGTACTGTCCGGCAAAGATGTTTTGGCTCAGTCCGCGCGTCTTTATCTCAATCTTGCGAACCTTTTTTAGTATATCTGATGTCTCCACTTCCTTGTATGTGTGTGATTCACAACTGACAAAGCGCGGCGGCAACCGCCGTCACGCACATGTCATTGTCGTTGAAACTTGTCGTGGACGCGCCTTAGGGCACCTCCACCTTATTTATAATCTTAGACACTATGTCTTCGCTTGTCACGTTGCTGGCCTCTGCCTCGTATGACAAACCGATGCGGTGGCGCATCACGTCGTGAGCCACGGCGCGCACGTCTTCGGGCACCACATAGCCGCGGTGTTTTATAAACGCATAGGCGCGCGACGCCTTAGCGAGGTTGATGCTGGCACGCGGCGAACCTCCGAAGCTTATCATGTCTTTCAGTTCTGGCATGCCGTAGCGGTCGGGGTAGCGCGTTGCAAACACTATGTCGGCGATGTACTGCTCTATCTTCTCGTCAATATATACCTGGTTCACCACCTCACGAGCCTTCATTATCTCGTCGGCAGTGGTCACCGGTGTCACCACAGGCATCTTGCCCGAGATGTTTTCGCGTATTATGAGCTTCTCCTCCTCAAGCGTAGGATAGCCTATCACGACCTTCAGCATGAAACGGTCGACCTGTGCTTCGGGCAGCTGATATGTGCCTTCCTGCTCTATGGGGTTCTGCGTTGCCATCACGAGGAACGGCGTGGGCAGTTTGAACGTGTTGTCGCCGATGGTCACCTGGTGCTCCTGCATCGCCTCAAGCAGCGCACTCTGCACCTTAGCTGGAGCGCGGTTTATCTCGTCGGCGAGCACAAAGTTTGCAAACACCGGACCCTTTTTCACCTGAAAATTGTTGTCCTTCTGCGAGTAGATGAGTGTTCCCACCACGTCGGCGGGGAGAAGATCGGGCGTAAACTGTATGCGGCTATAGTCGGCGTCGATGAGTTGTGACAGTGTCTTGATTGCGAGAGTCTTTGCCAAACCCGGCACACCTTCAAGCAGTATGTGTCCGTCACTGAGCAACGAAATAAGCAACGAGTCAATCAAGTGTTTCTGTCCTACAATCACGCGGTTCATACCTGTCACAAGGTTTGTGATGAATCCGCTCTGTTGTTCTATCCGGATATTAAGTTCACGGATATCAATAGATTCTGCCATAATTTATCTGTTCTGTCTTGTTAAATTATTTTACCGCAAAATTACAACAATAAAAAGACTGCGCCGAATAATACTGCCTAAATAATATTAAAAAGCAGAGAAAACCAACACACGGTAACATTTTTTTATAAAATAAATTAAAAAGCAAGGCTACAATGTGTTTTTTCATTAATTTAGCCGATACAAACAAAAACAGACGAAGCAATCATAACCTCAACAACGAAGAAAAATCATGGGAGAAAAGAAAACAAAAGAGGAAATAGACCAGCAGGAATTTGGCCAGCTACTGAACGATTTCATCAACAACGAGCTAATTGGTGTGCCCGAGATAGTCGACAAACTGAGCGACTACGCGGCAACACACGCCATCGACGCAGACCGCGCAACCATAGACAGTCTGGTTCGCGGACTCATCGACCTGGGCTACGTGATAGATACAAAAGAAGAGCGCGAGGAGCTGAGCAACAAGCTGCGCAAAGTCAGCGGACACAACAACAAACAGCAGACAAGCGTGTTTATAAGCTACAGCCGCAAAGACATAGACAAGGCGCGCGCCATAAAGGCAGAAATAGAAAAGCGCACAAACTGTCAATGCTGGATGGACATGGAAGGCATAGAGAGCGGCGACCAGTTTGAAGACATCATCATAAAAGCGCTGAACAAGTGCAAGTTCATCGTGTTCATACTCTCTGCCAACTCCATGCGCTCCGTGTACGCACAGAAAGAGGTGAAATATGCATACAGCAAGAAGAAGAAACTCATACCCGTACAGATAGACGACGCAGAGCTGACAGACTGGTTTCTGTTCAACTTCTGCGGCATAGACATCATAGACTACAAGCAGACAGACCAGAAAGAAAAACTGTTCAACAACCTGAAGGCATGGAGCAGCGGCGACGGCACGGATGAAACGAACAACACATCAGGCAACGGACCGCAGGAATTAAGCGGCAACGCTAACGTCGACACCATTGGCGGCAACGATGGCGACCGCTACGACATACTGCAAAACGCAGCAGGAGAAATCTTGGTTATAATTAAAAAGCAGCCCGGCGAACCCGAAAACCCGCGCTTTGTCTACGATGGTGGAGACAGAATGTTGTTCTACAAGTCGCGTTCACACGCCATAATGTTAAACAACATTGCGCCAGGAGCACGAGAGGCTCTGAAAGCAGTAGAAGAAATTTTGGTAGTGGAAATAGAAAACGACGACGTGACATGCGAATACAAAGTGCCCATGCGCGTCATCAAGAAACTGGACTTATTATAACCTCCCCAATGAGGTGCAAATCAGTAAGGGCTGGTTTGACAAAGTGACAGCACCCTTTTGGCGTTGTCACTACGGCCTAATGGCGACGCCACTACGGCCCTTTCACCTTGTCAAAGGGCTGTAGTGGGAATGTCGCGGCACTTTTAACACATATTAAGAATTGGCGTCACTAAAAGCGGCTGTATAGTAGCAAAATGTCAGCAAAACAGGCTTTTCTGCGACATTTGTGTTAGTCGCGATTTTCGGTGTTTTACATCGGCAGAAGCCTCTGCTCATCTCCATTTGTCTGAAGAGCCACGCCTGCCTATCCAAACTTCACCCCGAACGTGCTCGTAAGCTCGTTGTAGATGCGCTGCACGGGCAGACCCATGACGTTGAAGTAGCTGCCGTGGAGTGACGTCACACCGATATAGCCTATCCACTCCTGTATGCCGTAGGCGCCAGCCTTGTCAAACGGGCGGTAGTGCTCTATGTAGTAGTCTATCTCTTCGTCGCTCAACTCCTTAAACGCCACGTCTGTGGTGACGGAGAAGCAGCTACGACGCTCTGCCGACACCATGCAGACGCCTGTCGTCACCTGGTGGCGTCGGCCGCTGAGCAGCCTCAACATGCGACGTGCATCGGCGGTGTCGCGTGGTTTGCCGAGTATTTCGCCTTCTGCCATCACGAGCGTGTCTGCCGTTATCACGAGGTCGCGCCCCCCCACTTCGTAGGCGTCTGCCTTCTTGCAGGCTATGTACTGTGGCACATCGGCGGCAGGCATGTCTGCCGGATAGCTCTCGTCAATGCCGGCTACCACCTTCACCTCAAACTCAAGTCCCAGTCCCGCAAGCAGCTCGCGACGGCGTGGCGACTTGCTCGAAAGTATTATGTTGTATTGTTTCATGTCGTTATTGTCTTTTGCCTACGGCATCCGCCGTGGGCGTTTCACCATCCGAACGCTGTCTTGTCAGACATCCATTTACCCTGCGCCATGAGCACCTGTTCCACCACGTCGCGCCCACAGCCGTAGCCACCGTTGCGATGGCTCACATACAGGCTTATGTCTCTGATTTCGGGACAGGCGTCGGCGGGACAGCACGGACAGCCCACGCGCTTCATCACCTCGTAGTCGGGTATGTCGTCGCCCATATACAACACCTCGTCGTCGGCAAGGCCGTATTTCGCCACTAACTTGTCATAAGCCTCGGTCTTCACCTTACAGCCCATCATGACGTCTTGCACTCCCAAGCCCTCATAGCGTTTGCGCACCGCCTCGGTGTTGCCGCCGGTTATTATGGCGACGTGCAGTCCGCGCTTCACGGCGAGCTGTATGGCGTAGCCGTCCTTTATGTTGACCGTGCGGAGGGGTTCGCCACTGGCTGAGAGCACAATGGTCTCGGCAGAAAGCACGCCGTCGACATCGAACACGAGAGCACGTATCTTGCTCAAATCGTAGTTTATCATATTTCTCTTATCGTTGTTTTCTTACATTAATATACTGAAGTGTCGCAAGCCTATACGGCTCACACGTGGCGGCGATGTATGACGTCGGACATGAGTTTGTAGACCTCAAGCGCGGCCTCGTCGCCCTCGAGCAGCTCCATCTGGCGCCCCATCACGCTGCGGTCGTAGCGCACGGCAGGACCTGTCTGGGCGTCGTGGGGCGAGAGTTCGTGTACCTTCGCCGCCGTCTCGTCGATGAGTGGCAGGAAGTCGGTGAACGGCACGCCAGCAGCCACGGCAGCATCGGAGGCGAGATCGTAGCAGCAGTTCACGAAATTGCAGGCAAACACAGCGGCAAGATGTAGTCGGCGGCGCGCCTCACCAGACAGCTCGCGCACCTTCACGCTGACGCTATTTGCCAATGTGCGTGCAACGGCGAGTGCCTCGTCGCAGTTGGCTTCTATATAGACGGGCACGTCACGCAGTTCCAGGTGACGGGTCTTGGAGAACGACTGCATGGGATAGAGCACACCATAACGGTGCGCCACGTCGCGAAACACGTCCATGCTGACACTGCCAGCGGTGTGGAGCATCACCGCGTCGCCACATTTTCCGCCAAGCTGTGTGGCGAGTTGCGGCAACACATCGTCTTTCACGGCAAAGATATAGACGTCGGCATCGCGGCACACGCTGTCGATGCTGTCTGTCGGTTCTGCCCCCACTCTCGCGGCAAGGGCCGATGCCGACGCCATGGTGCGGCTGTATATCTGCACGATGTCATGGCCACCAGCACGTAGTGCGGCAGATAAATGGGTGGCAAGATTGCCTGCCCCGATAAAAACAATTTTCATATGTAGAACTGAAATAGCGTTGTAATACAAAATTAAGCATTTCATGGAAAATAGCACCCGAACATGGGGCTTTTTTAGAAAAGATTTACTATTTTTGCCGAATGAATGAGGTTTGTGTCAAACTGATAACCCGTAGTTCGGAGCTTCCGCCGATGGTCTGCAACGACTATTTCCACAGCACAAGTTTCTTCAAGGCACTGGAGAACAGCCCCGGAACATCTCCCTGCATGGCAACGGCCATAGACAAGGACGGGACAGTCGTGGCACACATGCTCGCCATAGTGAACACAAGGCGCATGCTCTTGCCGCCATTCTTACTGAGATGGGGTCGTGTCTACGGCGAGGGTGACTACACCGTGAGCAAAGGGCGCGAGATGCTGTTCAAACAGATGGTCGACGCCGTGACCAGCAAGTTCAGACGCGAGGTGTGTCTGTTTGCAGAGTTCAGCGAGATAAGCCGCAAGATGTTTGGGTACAGACAGTTCAGACAGTGTGGCTATGTGCCCATACCGTGGCAGGAGATTCATAACTCGCTGCACAGCATGGAGCCGTGGCAACGGCTCAGCCACAAGATGCAGGCAAGGATTGCTGCTGCCGAGTCGGCGGGAGTGGAGGTACGACCCTGCCGCGACGACAGCGAGACCACGGCCTATGCTGCCCTGTTGCGGAGGTTTTTCCGCCTGAAGTCGCGACGTTACGTGCCTCATGCGCGACTGTTTGCAGAGATGGCACGCTCTGGCGATGCCACACACCTCGTCACAACATACCGCAACCGCATCATCGGCGGGTGTACTCTCATCTTCTCACAAGGCAACGCGTACATGTGGTTCATGGCATCTCGCCGCAAGACTTACCACAAATTCCATCCTGCCGCCATGACGGTATGGGGTGCACTGCGTTATGCCCACGAGAACGGCTATGCACATCTGCACTTCCTTGACGCGGGGTTGCCCATAACACACAATCCTTACCGCGAGTTCATACTAAGCTTCGGCGGCAAGCCGACAGCCAAATATCGCTGGTTTCAGGTGGCGCTGCCGTGGGTGAACAGGATGGTCGGATGGTTCTACGACTATTGAGTGACACACCGTCATATTTATACGGCATCACACACACATATCATAACAAAACACATGAAGGCTTTAAAAGAACGAATTCTGAAAGACGGGAAATGCTTTCCTGGAGGTATTCTTAAAGTAGACAAATTCATTAACCACCAGATGGACCCCAATCTGATGAAAGATATCGCCGTGGAACTGATTCGGCGCTTTGCATCTTCGGAAGTGAACAAGATTATCACGATTGAGGCATCGGGCATCGCTCCCGCCATTATGATGGGATTTCTGCTGAACCTTCCTGTTGTGTTTGCAAAGAAAAAGAAACCCAGCACTATGGGCGACATGCTCTCTACACAGGTGACATCGTTTACCAAGCAGCGCACATACGACGTGGTGATAAGCAAGGAATATCTTGACAAGAACGACAAGGTGCTCTTCGTAGACGACTTCCTCGCCTATGGCAACGCGGCAAAGGGCATCATAGACCTCGTGAAACAGGCTGGCGCAGAGCTGGTGGGAATGGGATTTATCATAGAGAAAGCCTTCCAAAACGGTGGCGAATATCTGCGTAAACAGGGCGTACACGTAGAGTCGCTGGCACGTATCGCCTCACTCGACAACTGCGAGATAAAGTTGCTCGACGACTAACCACGCCACAACGACAAACAATCATCTGCAAATAAAGAAGCGGCAGTTTGCTTTACAACACGTAAAACAAGCTGCCGCTTCTGATTGCATGACACTATACGCCTTGCCCCTGCTTCACTCCTTAGGTTTCACGGGGTATATCTGGTGGCGCGAATACAAATAAAGATAGTCAGGACAATACTCTTTTCTGACTTTATTGTAACCGAACGCCATGGAACATGGCACGGCGGCAGCAGGACTTACGGGCTTCAACGCGACATACCAGAACCGTTCTGTCAAGAGCAGATTGCCGTTAGGATAAAGAGAAGTGGGGCTAAGCATGCCTTGCGCGATAGCACCTATACTGTTCAACACATTTGATTTGTCAAAGCCGTCCAACTCCTGCAAGTCCCTATCGAAACATCTGAAAGCGGCGCTCACGCTGTTAGGTTTTATCTCTACGCCGAGAGCCTTTGCTATATTCATCATTGTCGGGAGGCGATAAAGCACCGCCCAACGCTCGTAGTCGGCGTTCCCATCATTCAGCCAATCGCATATCGACATCATGGCAAGGCACAGATTAAAACAATACTGCTTCTTCGTCTCAAGTTTCTTCATGACGTATTCGGTTTCGTTCTCGACCTTCGCATTTTTCAGATACAACGCAAACAACGATACAAGACGGTAGAAATATTGCGTCACGGTCTTGTGAAACGACACGCTATACTGCAAATCCAGCAACGTATGCACCTCCTCCGCGCCATCCTCAAGCGTGAATCTATAGCTGAACGTCCTGTGCAGAAAGTAGACAGCAGTAGTGAAGCGCTCAACAGCCTTAGACAGATAAATCCTGTTTAGGCGCGGCTTTTCAGCCAATGCTGTTTCTTCAAGATAATCAAGATATTTGTCCAACATCTTCATTACACGCGAGCGGGTGGTTGCAGCGTTGGTGTCGGAGCGTAGTGGCAGTTTTCGATCGGATTTCTTGTCCTTTCCTTCAGAGGTGCCAAAGTCTGTCTCCTCGTCGTCATCAAAGTCTTCATCTGCCTTCTCCTTATTGCTTTTGCCAATATACGCGACTATGCTGTCAAACAGCATCGACGTGTTGGTGTTGACGTTTTCTGACACACGCTCACTCCTACCACCAGTTATGCCGTTGCCGTCGTCTTTCAGATAATCGTCAATGGTGTCGAACTTGTTACCTGTATCCTCTGCCGTCTTATCGACCTTTGCCACCGCCCTATCCGCTTTCACAGACAGCAGTCTGTCCGTATCGTCCAATATCTGTTCGATAAAACGCAGCACCTCGCCATTGACAAACTTGCCCGACTCTATGTCGCGGCTCCTTTTCCTTATATAATTAGACTCTGGTGACGGATTGTTAGCCTCCATACTTTCGACCGGGATGACAAACTGTCGGTTAGAAAGCAGCCGTCCCTGACTGTCTGTAAGTTCCACATACAGAGGGTTGCAGGCCTCATCAAACTTACCATCAATCTCGCTGACACCTACTCGCAGCAATGTTTTCCTTGTGTGTAGCAGTTTTCTTGCGCCAGAATAGAACGAGACGACGACAGCATTATCGCCAACTGAGTTTTCAACAGACAGACTATAGCTCTTAAAAAAGTAGGAAGCCTCTTTTATCCAGCATGTCGCAGACTCGGCATTGAGGTCTGAATTTGCCGCGTCGGAGTCGTTAGTGTCAGCCGCATTGAGGTCGTTTATGTCAGAAGAGTTGATGGGGTTGGCAAGCCGAAAGCCTGTCTGCTCAAAATAGTCGATGCCTGCAGAGCGAAGCCCCACGCTTGCTTCATGATTGGATGGGATTACCCCTGGCAGTCCAAATGCAGCAACCGACGCGTTTGCGCTGCCACACAGCATGAAATGATTGGTCTCCCCTTCAAAGAAAAAGCACTTGGAATGGAAGAATTCCTGGTACGTTTTACCATCGATTTTGCCCACTTTGTCCCATCTGTAGAGCTTCACATAGTCAGGAATACATGCCGCTTTCGGAACGCTACCAAACCCTTTCTCCACGATAACATTCATCTCCTGCGGTCTAAACTGTTCGTATAGAGCCTTTATCAGCTCTGCGCGCCGGTCGTAGAAAGGTGACATGACCGTTATACTCTTTATGCGTTCATCGCCAATCCAGTCCCTACACTGCTCGAAAATGGACGATTTATGATTAGCAAAGAACCTTATGCTACACACGCCGAGGTCAAACTCCGACCCAATGGGCTGGTAATCGCCTTGCAACAGCGAGCAGTTGTTCTCTAAAGAACTGACTATATTGACAGCTTCTTCGCCAAGTTCGGCGTACAAACCCTTCATATAGTGCCAAACTTCACGCACGAAAGGATAGGCGGCACTACCCTCATTTTCGACCATAACGGGCGTCCACACTTCAAGATTTTTGCCATGTCCAGAGATGGTGAGATTGCCAGAGCCGACAAGCACGAGCACACTGTCGCGCCCGACATAGAAATGTATTTTAGGATGGAACGCCCCTTTCATCTTATAACCATGCAGACTGAAATCGAGAGCACGGTTGCCCGTAAACGCCTTACTGAACTTCAGCAGCTGCTCAGACAGGCAGTCGGCGTCGACAATCGCCGACACATAGTTTATGCCCTTACCCGACATCGCACGCAACAGTTGTATCTCCCAGTAATAGAGATTAAGCGAAAAGGATGTCATCAGCACCGAATGAAACTTCCCCGCGGGTATTTCTTTAAAGAGTTGTCTATGGTCTATCATTTCTTAAAAATGGTTGTTCTTTAAAGAGAAGTCTGTGGTTGTTCTTTATTAAGGATATTTAGTCCACGCTCAGTGATGTTATAGTAACGGTCTGCACGCTCTATCCACTTCATGTCCTCGATGTATTGCAACATATTTTGAAGTCGCGGCGACGTTCTGATAGGCTCCGGCAGTCGCAGTTGCCATATCAATCCGTCCTCAACCATGTAGTTATGAACGACGCCCTGCCCCACTGACGACTTGGAATAAGAACTTCGCAAATGGTCGTTTATAGCGCAATAGATGCACTCCTCGGCAAAAAGCCAGTCACAATCTACACTTCCATCACCCACATGGCGTAACAACAATGTCGGTGCAAAGCCCTGATTGCCTGTGTCATAATTCTCATTCTGCGCATATTCCATAAGCATCGGTATGTGTTTTTCTACCACTTTATATAGCGCGAACAACAAAAGCGAAGCCACACGAATGAGTGCTCCGTATGTCTTCTCCTTATAACAGACGTTCAATCTCTCGTAAAGCACATAGACATCCGCACACTCTGACCCATCGGTCTGGCACGGTTTATGCACGGAGTCCATACTCGGCGATTCCTTACTCACACTCAGCGTCTCCCCAATCACGCACAGTGTTTCCTCACTCACACACGATTTGTATTCGCGCTCTAACCGTCCTATCACGTTATCAAGCGGCTGTGGCTCTTCGGTTGCTGTGTATAGAACAGCGAAATGAAAGGCTTCATACGCTGCATGGGTCAGTTCGTTCAGTTCGTAGAGAAACCATGACAGTTCCTCATCACTGACTTCCAGTCCAACATCCAACACACTCAGGAAGTTATTCTTCAGAAACGACAACATGAAATCGCGTCTGTCCACCGTCGCTCCCTTCCCTTCGGCATAACGCAGCAGCATCTTCATTGTGTTCAGGCGGTGGTGCAGTTCGTTGCCCATGACATCTTTAGAGTCGTAACCGCAGAATATGTGTGAATACTCCTGCAACTCCTCCTCACTGCTGACGACATGCAAAGCAAGCCCAGTAAACATTTTTAGCTCATCCTTCGCTATTTCACCCGACGATATTGCGTGCCAAAACATCTCCTCACCACTATCACCTAAGCTCTTTCTGAATATCTCACAAAGCCGCCTGCCGCTTTTCGTCACACGATATGTGCGATGGCTTGAATCGGGCAAATAGACCAACCGTAGCTGCGACAGCACCCCGATGTAATACTGTCCAAACACGCCATAGCTGTTCTGCCAATACACTTCAGGCTTGTTTTCAAGGTCTGCGCCCTTCGCCAAATCCAAGTATGGGCCGTCGTCGCGTATGTGACGCTGCGCAAATATGCTGCCATTCACGCCTAAAACCTTTGGAAAATTGTATGCCATGACGTAGGCAAGCAGTAGCTCCGCCCGTCTGATGTACAGAATTTGAAGCTTCGGATTGTCCACCTCTGACTTGTTTTCCACCAATAGCCGCTCTGCAATGAATGTTAGAAGCCAACAAAAGAATCCGTTGTAGCGCACGCGACCAGTAACGTTGGTGATGCCGCGCACCATGTTGCTGTATATCACAACACTGCTGTTCTGCACCGCAAGAGGGTCTCTGCCCATCTTGCTTGATGTCACTGCGCCCCAAAATGGTAAAGGCGTTATGTCTGCTTCGTACATATAGAGGTATGGATAAAGTTTTTTTATGGAAGGCTAAGTTAGCGCATTTGTTCGTTACCGCCAAATAAATAAGGCAATAATTATGAATGAAGAAGACTACATCGCTCCCCGCTACACACAAAATAGTGGAATATACGGCATGCTGCGGACAGCGCCATATATTCCCCTATACTATAGAATGTGGAATCTATCGACCTCAAAAAGAAATCTATCGACTCAGAATAAGAATCCTATCGATTCAAACAGTCAACCTATCTGTGGGTAGTGTAGGACCGATAGCCGATTATTCCCACTCAATCATGTGTCGAAACAGTTTATCAGTCAGTTATCCATCATTCAAGACCCTATAGGGGACGTTCAAAGGGGACATCTCAACAGCTAAGGTACAGCTTTCCCTATCAAAAAACAACCATTTTCGTTCATTTTTTGTCCATTTTTAGCTGATTTCGGCTCGTTTTGGTGTATTTGGGTTCATCTAAGCACGATGCCACATCGTAGATTCAACCCTACCTTATTATAATAGTAGCATCAACTGTAAATGCAACAACGCTCTTTTCTTGCTGTTCTACCAATCATAATAATCCACCGATTTAAGAAAAAAGGTTCTGAAGCGATATAACCTTCAAATCATTCTCAGAACCAACATGGAAATAACAACATCAACAAGTACCCAAAGATTCAGTCACAAACCGACCCAAGAGGAGAAGAAGAACCTCCACTTTGAGGTGAAGACTATCACTGTGGAACAACTGTACCATCATGTCATCAACGGTGGTGCATTCAACAACATTTACGACCTCAAAGGTACCTTCATGTTTAAGGGAAAGGGAATCAAGACAGACCACTACATAGGCACTCAGACCATCAACATTGATTTAGGCCACCAGACCGAAACAATGGAAAAGTGCTACGAAAGGGTAACAGATAGACCAACCATATGTTACACCACATCGTCTAATGGTAAGGTGAACGAGAAGACTGGAATCGTAGAGTACGCATATAGGTTCATCTACGTCTTGGATACCATACTCCAAGGGAAGGAGTCCTACAAGGAATTGTATAACCTTATCTGTACAAGGAATAGACTTGACTATGACCAAAGAGCATCCAATCCATACCAAAACATGTTTGGGTGCGCTAACTGTGAGTCAAGGTACACAGCCAAGATTTACTCAGTCCATGATTTTGGTTTTCAAAATCATATTAATATTAATAACAATATAGAAGTAGAAAGGTGCAAATCCAATAATATGGCAACAACAACACAGCACAATATTATTGGTTCTGCACCTTTCATCGACAAACAGTTCTACGCTGACTTCAAAACCCAAGACTTCAAGACCATAATCTCCAAGTATAAGGACAGACTCAGAAACATCCAAATGTCTCGTATTCCATTCGTATCTGATGACGAGATGATGATTGACCTTCCGACTGACTTTTACGAGATAAGACGGTTGTTCGAAGTCAAAAGTGATGATAAAGGTAGATGCAAGAGAGTCGTTTACGGTCAACATCGCAAAAGAAAACTCTTCCATAATCTAATGATACGAAGACTCATCACCGAAGACCTAAGTCCAACCGAACTGCTGTACGACCTCTGTTATGAAATGGAATATTACATCGACAACACCAATACTGCCCATCCCATCACGAAGAGAGACCTTCTCAGCATCGTTGGGAGTGTAATGGAGGCTGACCTTGATACGTTTAGATTAAACTACAAGAGACCAAGAGAGAGGATGGTGAATCGCAGATATGCCGAGAGGCACGAAATGACCAAGAGGGCTGTAGCCAACAAGGCCAATGCAGAGAGGCATCATGTGAGAAAGGAGGAACTCTATGCAAGGATTGGAGAGCTTTATGACTGTTCTCTCGGAAATAAGGAGAACCTCGCCATCCTTGCAGAGTACGGAATAGACATCAGCATCGACACGTTGAAGAGGTTCAAGAAAGGAAATGGTCTGACTCGGAAATACGCCAAGAGGCGTTCATCTAAATCCGAGTCGGATGCCGCATGACGAAAGGGAAACTGTAGCAACCCTACAACTGTCTCAATTTAATCTTATTGCTACCACTCTTGATGCACCTCTCTCCGTCTCATTCTATCCTTTTAGGTTAACGTGAGTCATATACACAAGGTCACTTACAACTTTTCATAATTGACTCCACCTATCTTGCCTGCGATATAATTAAGGGGAGAGCGTTGGTTTGCATCGAAATAAACGTGGTCAAGAAACAGTTGTTCGCCTTTCTCTATAACTTGGCATCTAAAACTCGTTCCTTCTATCAGTTTTGTCAATTGAGAAGACTTGACAATGAACGTATAATCACCTCGGTATTCAATAATACAGACTCGGTTGGGAGACCAAGTAAGACGGTAAACATCTCCCACCTCCATCTCATCGGCATATACGCAATCGCCAAAT
>JALEVZ010000045.1 GCA_022788105.1 Prevotella sp.
CAGCCATCACAATTATAAGCTGACATTAAGCGGCAATGCTCATACAACAAAATGGGCATTGTCGCTTTTTTGTGGCGTCATGTGTTCGTATGATTTTACCAACACTGCCGATTGACAAAATGAACGCAATCACAAGGAATAAAGAAAGACAATTATTCTTGTTTTACAATTATTTGCCGTAACTTTGTATTGAAGTTTCGTGCAAGACGGACGGACAAACGCCACAGCCCCACGGAAACATGAAAAGACACATCTACACATATATTCCTCAGACATGAGCAAGAACGATCAAGCCGCTTTGGAATTAGGCACAAAGCCTGTTGGCAAACTGCTGATGCAGTATGCCATTCCTGCCATCATAGCCATGACAGCTTCGTCTCTATATAATATGGTCGACAGCATATTCATTGGCCAGGGCGTAGGCGCGCTCGCAATATCGGGATTGGCAATCACCTTCCCGCTGATGAACCTGTCGGCAGCGTTTGGCGCAGCAGTAGGTGTCGGCGCGTCAACATTTATCAGTGTGAAACTGGGACAGAAAGACTACCGCACGGCGACCCACATTCTCGGCAACACCATGACCCTAAACGTCATTACGGGTCTTACCGTAGGCTTAACCTGCCTGTTATTCCTCAACTCCATACTACGGTTTTTCGGTGCCAGCGACCAGACCATATCCTATGCCCGCGACTATATGGTCATCATTCTTTTGGGCAACGTCATCACACACATGTACTTCGGACTGAACGCCGTGCTCAGGGCGGCAGGCAAACCACGACATGCGATGTATGCAACCATATTCACCGTTGTGCTGAACACTATTCTTGACCCACTGTTTATTTGGACTTTCAACCTCGGCATACGTGGAGCGGCATACGCGACCGTGCTTGCACAAAGCGTCGCGCTCGTATGGCAGCTGTCTGTCTTTTCCAACAAGAAAGAGCTTCTACACTTCACTAAAGGCACCTTCCGCCCAGCAGCAAACATCATTCGCAACATCATTGCCATCGGCCTGTCACCATTTTCGATGAACGTATGCGCCTGCATAGTTGTCATTTTCATAAACAACAGCATGGTGAAATACGGCGGCGACCTTGCTGTCGGTGCATACGGCATTGCCAACAAGGTGGCTTTTATCTTTGTAATGATAAACATGGGTGTGAACCAGGGCATGCAACCCATTGCCGGCTATAACTACGGCTCGCAGCAGCTCGACCGCATGATGAAGGTATTGAAATATGCCATTATAGTCGCAACCATCATTATGACGACAGGTTTCCTCATAGCCATGTTCATACCATCACAGTGTGCGCGTCTGTTCACGACAGACCAGACGCTGATAGAGTTGTCTGCCAAAGGCATAAGATACACCATGGTGATGTTTCCCGTGGTCGGCTATCAAATGGTTATATCCAATTTCTTCCAAAGCATAGGCAAAGCGAAGATCAGCATACTGCTGTCGCTGTCACGCCAGTTGCTCATACTGCTGCCTCTTATAGTGGTACTGCCACCGATATTCGGCATCAACGGCGTGTGGGCAGCAATGCCTGCGAGCGATTTCCTCGCAGCGGTAATGGCAGCATGGATAATGATTGTACACGTCAGGAAATTCAAGAAACAACATAAAGAGATGACATATGGAAAATAAAAACATAATCATCTGCGTGGGCCGCCAGCTCGGAAGTGGCGGTCACGACATCGCGAAGCTATTGGCAGCAAAGTTCAACTGCAAGTTCTACGACCGCGAGTTGCTTAATCTTGCAGCCCAAGAGAGTGGATTCAGCGAAAAGTTTTTCGAGCAGAACGACGAGCAGAAGGGTTTCATGAAAACTCTGTTTCATGTCCATGTGCCGTTTGTTACAGACACGAACTTCTACAGCAACAACTTCTCACAGGAGAACTTGTTCAAGTTTCAGAGTGACGCCATAAGGAAAGCGGCGACTGAAGGACCGTGTGTGTTTGTGGGGCGATGCGCCGAATATGTGTTGCGCGACTTCGCAAACATGACGAGCGTATTCGTCACAGCAGACCCAGAAGAGCGTGGACAACGTGTTGCCGAGCGCCATCACTGTGATGCGACGTCCGCACAGAAGCTTATCGCCGCACACGAGAAGGAACGAGAGACTTACTACAACTACTATACTGGCAAACAATGGGGCGACAGCGCCTCATACGACCTGTGCATTAACTCGTCCGTACTCGGCATAGAGGGCACTGCAGAACTGATTGCCAAGTTTATAGAGGGACGCACAGACAAACAGTCGGAGCAGGAACGCCACCAATAAGCCAACCGTCAATTCATGCAACGATGAAAAGAATAGGAATTATCAGCGACACACACGGATATTGGGATGACAAATATCTTCACTACTTCGAACCTTGTGATGAGATTTGGCACGCTGGCGACATCGGCACAACAGAGTTGGCAGAACGGTTGGCAGAGTTTCGTCCGCTACGTGCCGTGTGTGGCAACTGTGACGGTGGCGACCTCAGACTGATGTTTCGCGAGACGCTACGCTTCAAATGCGAAGACGTGGATGTGCTGATGAAACATATCGGTGGCTACCCCGGATGCTACGACCGCTCCATACGCCAGGCGATATACGCCTCGCCACCGCAACTGTTCATCAGCGGCCATTCGCACATATTGAAGGTGCAATATGACAAGACGTTGCGCCTTCTACATATCAACCCAGGCGCCGCAGGACTGCAAGGGTGGCACAAGGAGCGCACACTCGTCAGGCTAACCATCGATGGTAAGGATATGAAAGACTGCGAGGTGATAACCTTAGGCAAACAACACATTTAAAGACTCACGTCATTTCTCATAAAAGACTCACTTCATTTTCCACAAACATAACAAACAAAATGAAAAAGATATTACTATTAGGCTCAGGCGAATTAGGCAAGGAATTTGTAATCGCAGCAAAGCGTGCAGGTCAGTATGTCATTGCATGCGACCGATACGACAATGCTCCCGCCATGCAGGTGGCAGACGAACGCGAGGTGTTCAACATGCTCGACGGCGACATGCTCGACGCTGTTGTAAAGCGCCATAACCCCGACATCATTGTTCCCGAAATAGAGGCGATACGTACTGAGCGTCTTTTCGATTACGAAAAAGGCGGCATTCAGGTTGTGCCAAGCGCACGCGCCGTGAACTATACGATGAACAGGAAGGCGATACGCGACCTTGCTGCAAAAGAGTTGGGACTGCGGACAGCTAAATATTTCTACGCCACGACACTCGAAGAGCTTAAGCAGCACTCGGTAGAGATAGGTTTTCCATGTGTCATAAAGCCTCTGATGTCGTCGTCAGGACACGGACAAAGCACCGTCAACAGCCCCGAAGAACTGGAAGAAGCCTTTAACGCAGCGATGGAAGGCAGCCGCGGTGACGTAAAAGAGATCATCATTGAAGAGTTTATCCACTTTGATAGCGAGTTCACACTGCTTACCGTTACGCAGAAAGACGGACCCACCTTGTTCTGCCCCCCAATAGGACACGTGCAGAAAGGTGGCGACTATCGCGAAAGCTGGCAGCCGTTCTGCCTGCCCGAAGACGAGCTGCGCAAAGCCGAAGACATGGCTGAAAAGGTGACCAAAGCGCTTACTGGAGCAGGCATCTGGGGCGTTGAGTTCTTCCTTACAAAGCAGGGAGAGGTCATCTTCTCTGAGCTGTCGCCACGTCCACACGACACTGGCATGGTGACTCTCGGCCACACCACCAACCTCTCAGAGTTTGAACTGCACTTCCGGGCGGTCATGGGGCTTCCCATTGCAGGCATACATCTTGAGCACGCTGGTGCGAGTGCGGTAGTGCTTTCGCCCGCAGAGACCAACGATCCGCTGCCCTACAATCTCGTTGATGCACTGAAAGAGGACCATACTCGTGTACGCATCTTCGGTAAGCAAGAGGCTCATGTCGGACGTCGAATGGGTGTCGTGCTGTGTTATGGAGAGCCTGATTGCGACACCACTCCTCTACGCGACAAGGCCAAACGCCTTGCTGCCACTGTGTTAGGAACCGATCCTTACATGAAGAAATAAACGTGTCGAAAGCCACAAAAGAAACCATTTCACTGCGTAAGGGATTCTTTTTCACAGCACAAGAGTCCCTTTTCTACCTCAGAAAGGATTCTATTTCACATGAAGAAATGAAAGTATCGGAAGCAAAAATAATTGACATTCCAAAGATAGAGGACCGTCGCGGCAACCTCTCGGTAGTGGAAGAGTACAACCATGTGCCCTTCCACATAGCCCGTGCATACTGGCTCTACGACGTGCCGGGAGGCGAAAGCCGCGGAGGACATGCCCACCGTAGACTGAAGCAGCTGCTCATTGCCGTGAGCGGCAGCTTCACTGTCACACTTGACGACGGACATGAGCGACGTAAATTCCTACTTAACCACCCCTATCAAGGTCTGGTTATAGAGACCGGAATATGGCGAACGCTCGACGATTTCTCGTCTGGCGCCGTCTGTCTTGTACTCGCTTCTGAGGTCTACGACGAGAGTGACTACATCTACGACTACCAAGAGTTTCTGAAATACAAGGGTGTCAAGCCCGACAACAACGGCTAATGCCCATTCCATAAACCTAAACTCAGCCTCCAAACATTCTGCATAGATGCCATAACGGAATACACGCAACATCAACAAAGGAAAGAGATGATAAAGTTTCTTGAACTTAAAAAGATTACAGCCTTGCACGGCGAAGAAATAAAACAGGCCGTGAACGACGTCATAGAGAGCGGCTGGTATCTTCACAGCGATGCCAACAGTCGCTTTGAAAGCCACTTCGCACAATACATAGGCACGCGTCACTGCATTGGCGTTGGCAACGGACTTGACTCTCTAACGCTCATCTTGCGTGCCTATAAGGAGCTTGGAGTCATTGCCGAAGGAGACGAAATCATTGTTCCTGCAAATACTTACATCGCCACAATACTCGCCATCACAGACAACAATCTAAAGCCTGTGTTGGTAGAACCGCGCCTTGACACATTCCAAATAGACGACAGTCTGATAGAAAAAGCCATTACCCCACGCACACGCGCCATAATGATTGTACATCTTTACGGCCGCTGCGCCTACACCGAACGCATCGGCGAGTTGTGTCGCAAATACGACCTCAAACTCATTGAGGACAACGCGCAGGCACACGGATGTACATATAACGGCAAGCGAACAGGCTCTTTGGGCGACGCTGCGGGCCATAGTTTCTATCCCGGCAAAAATCTTGGAGCACTTGGCGACGCAGGAGGCGTGACAACAAACGATGACCAACTGGCCGACACCATACGCGCTCTTGCCAACTACGGTTCCCACAAGCGCTACGTATTTGACATGGCTGGACGCAACAGTCGTATGGATGAGATACAAGCAGCGGTACTCGACGTAAAGTTAAAGTACCTTGACGAAGAGAACTCGCGCAGACGTTCTAACGCCCTCTACTACATAAAGAACATCTCAAACCCATACGTTTGTGTGCCATCTGAAAGCTATTGGCGCGAGAGTGTGTTCCATATTTTCCCTCTAATGACCTCACAGCGCGACCTTCTACAGTCTTATCTCAAAGAGAATGGGGTCCAGACAGACATCCACTACCCCATACCGCCACACCTCCAACGTGCATACAGCCAATGGGGTCGCCCGTCTCTCCCTGTGACAGAACGTATTCATCGCGAAGAATTGAGCCTCCCCGTTTCACAAGTACTTACAGAAGAAGAATGTAAGGAGGTGACACGACTTATCAACGACTTTGCAGGATGAGGGCGAAGGCATAAGATTATGACCGTGACGACATAGGAGGAAGCCCGACACCGATAAACAATCTCTATAAGAACACATAAGCACGCGCATAATGATAATAAGAGAAACGACCGCCGACACGTACGCAGCAACCATACAACGGCATCCGCATATATACAACACGCCACAGTTTGCCAGTCTGAACGCCTGGAAAGCAGACAATGTTGTATATCTTCTATTCGAAGACAACGGCAAGACGCGCTTCGGCATGATTCTCGGCGAGCGCGGCGGTAAGCTTATGTCGCCGTTCTCATCACCCTTTGGTGGATTCTCTTCAAATCACGAACAAAGCTTGAAGAAAGTGGAAGAGGCTGTGGAGGCCTTATCACTCTATGCAAAAGAAAAGAGGAAAGACATACGCATAGTCCTTCCTCCACAGATTTATGATGACTCAGTCTTTGCAAACAATCAATGCTTTGCATATACAGTAAACGTCTTGTCACGTCACGCAAAGCTGAAATGTATCGACCTTAACTACTTCTTCCAGCTGTCAAAGTTCGCCAATTACGACACGTGCATAGAGCGCAACGCGCGCAAGAACCTACGACACGCACTCGCTTCAGACCTTGAATTTGTCGCTATAGACCGCGACGACACAGAGGGTAAGATGCGCGCATACAACGTAATAAGCCTAAACCGCAAGGAACGCGGCTTCCCTCTCCGCATGACATGGGAGGATGTGGAAAAGACCACGCACCTTATTCCCGCCGACTTCTTCCTCGTGCGCCACGAAGGTAGCGACATTGCCGCCGCGCAGGTGTTCCATGTAGCCCCTGGCATAGCCCAGGTCATATATTGGGGAGACCTCAGAGCCTATTCCGCCATGCGCCCCATGAACTTCCTGTCGTACCACTTGTTCAAACATTACAGTACCCTCGGTCTGTCAATTCTCGACATCGGCATATCCACCGAGGACGGTGTGCCTAACTACGGGCTATGCGAGTTCAAGACAAGTATAGGCTGCGACACTGCGCCCAAGTTCATTTTTGAGATAAGCGGTACATACTAACGCCTGAAAAAGCACTTATCTAAGCCTTGAAACACATGTAATAGATGCTGGCAAGAACCGCCAACACTATTGCCATAATGACCGTCTTTATCAGACAACCTGCTATTTTCTTTAAAAGCAGGAATGCCATGATAAAGGCAATAATGCAAAATATGTAATATCCAAATTGCGATGTCATAGTTTTTATTGATTTTACTTGAACAAGTGTCTGAACTGAGAAGGGATAGGCGTGTCAAACTCCATGCGCTCGCCAGTTATAGGATGGGTGAAGCAAAGCACATAGGCATGCAGACAGAGACGGTGCAAGGGGTCGTCGCCATTGCCATATTTCACATCACCACACACAGGGTGTCCCATATCGGCAGAGTGTACACGAATCTGATTTTTACGTCCTGTCTCAAGCTGATATTCCACCAACGAATGCTCCGTAGTACGGTCCAACACATGGAAATGGGTCACAGCATATTTGCCGCCATTGTCTGTCGGCGACGAATAAGTAACATACGCTTTGTTGTCTTTCAACCAGTTAGCGATAGTTCCCTCGTTCTCTTCCATCTCGCCGCTTACCACAGCGACATATCTACGGTCATACACTATGTCGTGCCAGTTGTGCTCCAGAATCTGCTCCGTCTCCATATCCTTCGCATAAATCATAAGACCGCTCGTGTCACGGTCGAGTCTATGCACGACGTGCGCTCTGCACTTCTGGCGTGACTTCAGGAAATAGTCGTCAAGCACACTCTTCACATTCAGAGAGGAATGGCCCGCTGCCATTGACAAAATGCCCACATTCTTCTCCACGATGACGAGCCATCGGTCTTCATACACCAGTTTTACAAAGCGGTTTTTGAATGTATCGTTACGTTTTGTCTGGCTCACCGACACCGTCATTCCAGGCAGAAGTTTGTAGTCGAACTGTGTCACGACCTTGCCGTTGACCTTCACGCCACGACCCTTCAACGTGAGTTTCACCTTGTTGCGGCTCTCCTTCACGACGGAGAACAGATATTCGAGAAGCGTATTTTCTGCTTCTACAGTATATTGCATGTAGTTATTTCTACCTGCATCAAAACCTCTTTTATACATTATAGATATTTACTTTTTCCTTGTTTTCACTCGAACACCTCATCAATGTCCATCTCTCCCTCTGATGCAGCGTCTTCGCTAACACACGGGTTGAAGTCTGCCGGCAGACCAAACGTGTCTGACTGGCTGTAGCCCAGTGTCTTGTCCGCATAGACTTTCTTCATGTAATAAGCCCATATCGGTAGTGCCATAGAGGCGCCCTGTCCCAGTCTCATAGAGTCGAAGTGTATGTCACGGTCTTCACCGCCGACCCAACAGCCGCTTACAAGCTTTGGCACGATGCCCATAAACCATGCGTCAGAGTTGCGGTTTGTAGTACCGGTCTTGCCACCCATCTCACCCGTAAAATTGAACTTGAAGCGCAAACGTCCTGCGGTACCGCCATCGACTACACCCTTTAGCAGCAAGAGCATCTTGTCTGCACTGTCTGAACTGATGACCTCGTTCATGCGGGGCTGGAACTTGGAGATGACGTTGCCCTCATTGTCCTCTATGCGAGTGACAAAAAGCGGGGCGGTACGTATGCCATGATTGACAAAAGTGGTGTATGCACTGACCATCTCTGCCACTGACACGTCGCACGGACCGAGACACAATGACATAGAAGGATGGATGTCGGGGTTGTTTATTCCATAGTCACGCAGCAACGACACGAACTGTTGCGGACTGAGTTTGCTCATCAGATAAGCAGAAATCCAGTTGTTTGACTGAGCCAGTCCCCACTTCAGCGTCACCATCTCGCCATAACGTTTGTGCGAAGAGTTGCGCGGAGTCCACGGCTTACCAGCCACCATATAGGTCTGCTGTACGTTCGCCACCAGGTCGCAGGGCGACATGCCGTTTTCCATCGCCAACGAATAGAGGAACGGTTTGATGGTAGAACCCACCTGACGTCTGCCGTTCATCACCATGTCGTACATGAAGTGCGTATAATTCAATCCGCCGACATAAGCCTTCACACAACCCGTTGCGGGGTCCATGCTCATAAAGCCAGCTCTCAGGAACGACTTGTTATACCTAATGCTATCTATCGGAGTCATCAAGGTGTCGATGTCGCCATGGTAAGTAAACACCGACATCATGGTTGGCGTGTGGAATGCTCGGTGAATCTCTTCCGCTGACGCCCCTGCTGCCTTCATCGCACGGTAGCGCTCGCTCTGCACCACTGCACGCTCCATAATCTGGTTGACCTGCTTCTTGGTGAGTTGGTCGGTAAACGGCGCGTTGGACTTACGATGGTTTTCTTTGAAAAACTCCGGTTGCAAGAACTTGCCGACATGACCATATACCGCCTCTTCAGCATAGCGTTGCATGCGCGAGTCGATGGTTGTATAAACCTTCAAGCCATCAGCATTGAGGTTATAGGTAGAACCGTCTTTCTTGAAATTCTTGTTACACCAGCCGTAAAGCGGGTCGCTGACCCAC
>JALEVZ010000065.1 GCA_022788105.1 Prevotella sp.
AGACGTTAAGAATTGGTGTAAGAAAAAACGTGCGTATCCTGACATTATGTCAACGATACGCACGTTTTGCTTACATTTCTATTTTGTCTTATCTACAGTTCTGTTCTGTCTTACCAACAGCTTTATTCTGTCGCCACGACGGTCAGACGCACTGTTGTCGGGTCAGAGTCTGACGGTGCGGTCAAGCAGTATGTAGTCGAGCACCACCATGGCAGCCATAGCCTCGACCACAGGCACCGCTCTCGGCAGCACACACGGATCGTGACGACCGCGCGCCGTCAGTTCCGTTGGCTGTCCAGCCTTGTCCACGGTCTGTTGGGGCTGTAGTATGGTGGCGACGGGCTTGAAGGCAACACGGAAGTAGATGTCTTCGCCGTTGCTTATGCCGCCCTGTATGCCTCCGCTGTGGTTGGTACGGGTCGCAATCTTGCCATCGGCGCCAGGCACAAACACATCGTTTTGCTGGCTGCCGCGTGCCGTCACGCCGTCAAATCCCTCGCCATATTCAAAGCCTTTGACAGCATTTATGCCGAGCATCGCGCCTCCGAGGGCAGCATGCAGCTTGCCAAACTCTGGCTCGCCGATGCCGACAGGACACCCTTTCACGACGCATGTTATGACACCGCCAATAGTGTCGCCCTCAGCTTTCACGCTGGCTATCAGGCGCTCCATAGCCTCCGCCTTCGCCGCATCGGGGCAGCGCACAGCGTTGGTCTCGGTCTGTGACAGGTCGTAGAGGCGGTAGTCACGCTGCAGAGCGATGTCGCCGACCTGCGAAGTGTATGCCTGCACGCTCACGCCCAACTGTCGCAGGGCGAGCTTGGCAAGCGCTCCGCCGACACAACGGGCTATGGTGACACGTGCCGAAGAGCGTCCGCCGCCACGGTGGTCGCGCACTCCGTACTTTGAACTGTACGTGTAGTCGGCATGAGACGGACGAAACAGGTCGCGCATGTTGTCGTAGTCGGACGAGTGTTGGTTGGTGTTTCTCACCTCAAAGCCTATGGGACAGCCCGTAGACTTGCCTTCAAACACGCCGCTCAGCAGCTCCACGCGGTCGGCTTCGTTGCGACTTGTGGTTATGGCGCTCTGTCCGGGACGGCGGCGGTCCAGCTCGCGCTGTATAAAGTCGAGGTCTATGTCTATGCCTGCCGGCATGCCGTCTACCACTCCACCCACTGCCGTGCCGTGGCTTTCACCGTATGTGGTGAGCGTGAATATGTTTCCGAATGTGTTTCGCATAAGCTTAGTCTGTTGATTGTTTTACGCTGTCGCCCATAGCACATGCTGCCGGACGCTTAGTGACGATGGCCGCAACCACCCTCGTGATGGCCGCAACCGCCCTCGTGATGACCGCCACAGCCACCCTCGTGATGGTCTCCGCAGCCACCGTCGTGGTGTCCACAGCCGCCCTCTTTGTGTCCGCCACAGCCGCCACCGCAGTTGCCGCCACAACCGCCGCAGCCACCTTCGCCGCTCAGACGGTTTATGAGCATCTGAATTTCTTCGTTAGTTGCCTCGCGACTCTCCACCACACTGCCCTTGAAGTTGAGTTCTTTGCCTGCAAACGGGTGGTTGAGGTCCATCTTCACCTTGTCTGCCGTGATGTCGAGTACACGTGCCATGAAGTACTGTCCCTCCTGGTTCTGCAACTGTATGAAGGCGTCTTTATAGACGTTGTCGTTGTCGAAGCGTCCGTTTATGTAGAACATTGCTTTGTCAAGGTCTATCACACGCTCTTCGGCATAGTCGCCGTAAGCCTCGCTTGAGGTGAGACGGAAGTCAAACTCATCGCCCTTTGACAGTCCCACGATGGCGTCTTCAAACTTGTCGAGGGTGATGCCGAAGCCCGATATGAACATGAACGGCTTAGCGGCTGTCGCCTCCTCCACCATTGTTGTTGTACCGTCGTTGTCGATAGTGTACAGCTTGTATGCCACAGCAATGTACTTGTTGCCTTTGTTTTCCATTTTTATTGTCTTTTGTTTTTTGTGTTATCTGTAATATGAATGGGCGGTTGACAGCGTCGCAAAAATAGGTGCGCAAGCCCGCAACAGCCCCGTTTCCGCCACACGTTCGTGGCCGATAGTCTTGGCAAAGGTACTGTTATTTAGCGAGATGGCAAAATTATGGTTGCCGTTTCTTGTATTTGTCACAGTTTTTTAGTTATTTTGCAAGAAGAAGCCTACGTGCTATTGGGGCTGGTTTCAGCAAGCCGAAACGATGCGTTTCTACAACAGTGTTTCAGCAGAAAGACTCACTTTAACGACACATAACACATGACAAGACACCACATAACACTACTAACATGTCTGGCATTGGCACTTATCACGACGCCCATCGCCACCACAGCGCAAGACATCAACGCCCGAAGCATGAACCCGCAGAAGCTATCGACACATCTGCGGCATCTGCTTCGTGAGAGCACGAGCGCCACGGCAGACGCTGGTAAGGCACCACGCAAAGTGGCAGCGAGCAAGAGCCGCACGGTCTGCGCCTTCGTACAGACACGCTCCGAGGCAGACACCACCATCATAGTGAGCCACGGCGGCAGAGTGTTGGCGTCGTTTGGCGACATCTGCATAGCCTCCCTGCCGATAGACCGGGTGCCCAGTCTGTCGCTCGAGAGCAACGTTAGACGCATCGAAGCGCAAAGTGGCACAAGCCCGTTGCTCGACATCACGGCACAGAAGACAGGCGTAGACAAGGCGCACGACGCCGTGCAGCTACCACAGGCGTTTGATGGCAGCGGCGTGGTGATGGGCGTCCAAGACGTAGGGTTCGACCTTACCCACCCCACATTCCGCAACAGCGACGGCAGCCATCTGCGCATACAGCGCTTCTGGGACCAGCTGTCCACAGACCCAAGCGACCTGCCTGTCGGCGCCGACTACCGCGACGAAGCGGCGCTGCTCGCCAAGATGGAGTCGCGCGACGCCTACATCATAAGCCACGGCACACACACTACGGGCATCGCCGCGGGCAACGGTTACCTGTCGCCATACCGCGGCATAGCGCCCGGCAGCGACATCTGTCTGGTAAGCAACGCCGTGAACGACGACCGACCGCTCATCAGCGACGACGACATTGACAAATACACCTACGCCACCGACGCCTTAGGCTTCAAGTATATATTCGACTATGCCGAGAGCGTGGGTAAGCCGTGTGTGATAAACTTCAGCGAAGGGGCGACGCAAGACTTCCGCGGCGATGACGTGCTCTACTACGAAACGTTGAGTCGACTCACTGGTCCGGGGCGCATACTGGTGGTGGCAGCAGGCAACACCGGACATATCCGCACCCATTTCAACAAGCCCAAAGGCGTGGCATCGGCAGGTGCTTTCATACGCGATGCGGGCAAGAAAGTGGTATTTACGGTAAAGAGCGACGCACCGACACAGCTGCGGCTCACCTTCTACGGCAAGCAGCGCGTGGCACACACCATTGCTCTCGCCGACGCCTTCACGACTCCCGACTCCATCATAACACAGACCTTTGACTGCAACGGCCACAGCTACAGCGTGGAAGTGAACGCCTACAAGTCGTGCTACGACAATGGCGACGACGTGTTTGACGTGACTATAACTTGCGACGACGGCATGAGCGCGCAGCCGATGTCGGTCGAAACTCTCGGGACCGACGCCAACACAGACCTCTACCGCGTAAAGGGCGACATCTACAACAGCAGCGCCTACGCGAGCCTCAACGCCGGCGACAACGCCTACGGTGTGTTGTCGCCATCGTCGGCACCCAGCGTTATATGTGTCGGCGCGACGACCTACCGCACACAATACACCAACGAGGCTGGCGAACTGCGGACGAGCGACAACGGCAGCAATGGTTCGCTGGCACATTATTCGTCACGAGGGCCGACATTTGACGGACGTAAAAAGCCCGACGTGGTGGCTCCAGGCACAAACGTAATATCGTCTTACGGCAGCACATTCATCGCCACTGCCGCCAACAAACTGGCTCATTCGCGCATAAGCACCTTCTCTTTCAACGGCCGTACCTACGCATGGCAGTCAGACACTGGCACCTCTCTTGCCGCCCCCGTGGTGGCAGGCACCATCGCTCTGTGGCTACAGGCAGACCCTACTTTGTCGCCCGACGACGTGCGCGACATCATGTCAAAGACTTGTTCGCGCCACGAGGCGCTGACTTCAAGCTGCGCCCCCGACGACTACGGGTACGGAGAAATTGACGCCTACCGCGGACTGCTCCACATACTCGGCGTCGACGGCATCGACGGTGTCAGCATGTCGCAACCCAAAGGCATGACATTCGGCGTGGCACAAGACGGCACCATCGGCATCTCGCTTGCCAAGTCAGCCACCCAACCGTTCACCATAGACATCTACAACACCACCGGACAGCGCCTCATCCGCGCCACATTCCCCTCTGGCGCCGACCACTACAACTTGGCGGCAGGCAATCTCGCACGCGGCATATACGTCGTTCAGGCAAGCAGCAGCGACCGGGAGTTGAACGGATCGTCGCTCATCCGATGGTAAGCACCTACCCATCCGATGGTAAACACCTACCCATCCGACGGTAAGCACCTACCCATCCGACGGTAAGCACATACCCATCCGATGGTAAGCTTCTACCCCTTCCGACGGTAAGCTTCTACCCCTTCCAATCTCTCCGACACTTGTCATACGACAAGAACGTACCGCAAGACATTGCGATAAACGCCAGTTTTCTCTCACATTTCAACTATTTTATTGTATATTTGCAGCGTCATGCTGTCTGGCGCGACACGTTTTCAGCGCCGCAACATGCACACCTGAAACATACATGCATATATATAAACAAGGTAACAGCTATGAAAAGGATTAAATTTTTACTGCTGACGGCAGTGGCCGCCATTCTCTTTGCGTCATGCGGAACAACGCGCACAGTGCCTATCACGGGACGAAAGCAAAACATATTGGTGAGCGACGAGCAGATACTCAGCCTCAGTAATCAGGAGTATTCCACCTTTATGAAGTCGGCAAAGTTGTCGACCAATGCCACCAACACAGCCATGGTGAAACGCGTGGGACAGCGTCTGGCAACGGCAGTACAAAACTATCTTGTCAGCAACGGACTGTCGGCAGAGGTCAAAAGCTTCAGTTGGGAGTTCAATCTTGTACAAAACCGCGAGGCAAACGCCTTCTGCATGCCTGGTGGCAAGATTGTGGTCTACGAGGGACTGCTGCCCTACACGCAGAACGAACCGTCGCTTGCCATCGTGCTCGGACATGAGATTGCACACGCTGTGGCTAAGCACTCTGCCGAACAGATGAGCAAACAAATCAAGAACCAGTACGGCACACAGATACTCGGAGAAGTGTTGCAGGCAGCAGGAGCAAGCTCTGTCACCACGCAACTCGCACAGATCATCGCACAAAAGGGTCTGCAATTCCGCAGCCTCAAGTACTCGCGCGACCACGAAACGGAAGCCGATCGCATGGGATTGATATTCGCCGCCATGGCGGGATATGACCCCAACGTGGCTGTTGCGTTCTGGCAGCGCATGTCACAAGGCAACAGTAGCAACCAGTCCGACATGTTCAGCGACCACCCCTCCGACGCCAAGCGCATAGCAGCCATAAAGGCAGACATGCCAGAAGCACTGAAATATTACAAGCCCGCGACCACCACGACCACGGCAACAAAGAGCACTGCGACCAAGACCACAACGTCGTCAAAGCACAAAACAACCCATAAGTCAACGAAAAAGACTACGCGCAAATAGCGCAACAAACACCGTAGGAGTATACTTGCAGCATCGCAGGAGTCTACTCGTGGCACCGCAGGAGTCTACTCGCGGCACCGCAGGAGTCTACTCGCGACACCGCAGGAGTCTACTCGCGGCACTATCGCCCCCCGTAAGGTGTACAAAGACAAACCAAGACCCCTTGTCTTTGTACACTTTTTTTTATTAGCGCAACTGCCAAATGGGACGCGACATGACGTGTTCCCTCTCCCTTGGCATTACCATCACGCCCATTTGACAAACGACAATGGTACGAAGCGCGTCGCCAACAGTTCTTATACCACTCCACACGGTTGTCAACCGACAAGTCTGACAGACGCAATCGCCCGAATATAAAAAACTCGACCCGATGGCAAAACGTGGCAATAAGTATGGCAAAGTCAAGGCTACTGTTCCACTCTTACAGACGTCTGTCATAGCCCATAAAAACACGATGTAAGTGCAATGCACACGCCACGTAACGATTTGGCAAAAATAACAGGTGAAAATTTTGGGAGTATTAAATTAAAGTCGTACTTTTACACACACGCAAATATAATATCTAACTGTACAAACTATGATAGATTACATTATGGAAAACTACTGGCTGCTGTGGACCATCATTGGCCTGGTATGCCTGACTCTCGAGATGACCTCCGGCGACTTCTTCCTTACGTGTTTTGCTGTCGGAGCATTTGGCAGCGCCATAGCGACAGCCTTCGGCATGCCCTTCTACGGACAGGTACTGACGTTTGCACTGGTGTCGGTGCTGTCGATATGTTTTCTGCGTCCACGTCTCACCGCCATGCTCCACCGCAACGGTACGGAACGCGTGAGCAATGCCGACGCCATAATCGACCGCATAGGCACGGTCAGCGAGACCATACCCGTAGGGGGATATGGCCGCGTAAAGATTGATGGCGACGACTGGAAAGCACAGAGCGACGAGACCGACCCTATAGAAAAGGGCATGAAGGTGAGGGTGTTGTCAAGAGATAGCATCATCATCAGCGTTGCCAGCGTAGACTAAAGACGACGCGACCGCCGCTCACTAAACCGTAAACCAAAACTCAAAATATTAACCATTAAAACATAATTAGCTATGCAAGGATTTATAACAGTGGCCCTTGTGGCAATAGTAGTGCTCGCCGTCATATTCGTAAAGATGGCTGTGGTCATCATACCACAAAGCGAGACAAAGATTATAGAGCGTCTTGGAAAATATTATGACACGCTACAGCCTGGCATCAACGTCATCATTCCGTTCATCGACCGCTGCAAGCCTATCGTCACTATGATTCGCGGACGCTATGTCTACTCCAGCAGCATAGACCTGCGCGAACAGGTCTACGACTTTGATAAGCAGAACGTTATCACGAAAGACAACATACAGATGCAGATTAATGCACTGCTCTACTTCCAGATTGTAGACCCGTTTAAGGCTGTGTACGAGATTAACAACCTGCCTAACGCCATTGAGAAACTGACGCAGACCACCCTGCGTAACATCATTGGCGAGATGGAACTCGACCAGACGCTCACCTCACGCGACACTATCAACACCAAGCTGCGCGCCGTGCTCGACGACGCAACGAACAAGTGGGGCATCAAGGTGAACCGCGTAGAGTTGCAGGACATCATTCCGCCGTCAAGCGTGCTGCAAGCAATGGAGAAGCAGATGCAGGCAGAGCGTAACAAGCGCGCCACCATCCTCACATCAGAGGGACAGAAGCAGGCTGCCATCCTACAGTCTGAAGGCGAAAAAACATCGACCATCAACCGTGCCGAGGCTGCCAAGCAACAGGAGATTCTGCGTGCCGAGGGTGAGGCACAGGCTCGCATACGCAAGGCCGAAGCAGAGGCTATAGCCATAGGAAAGATTACGGAGGCTGTGGGTGTAAGCACCAATCCCGCCAACTATCTGCTGGCACAGAAGTACATACAGATGATGCAGGAGCTCGCACATGGCGACAAAACCAAGACGGTGTATCTGCCTTACGAGGCGACAAACCTGCTCGGCAGCATCGGAGGTATAAAAGACTTGTTCAAACAGTAGTAGATGTGCCGTCGCCTGACAGTGGTTTAATCATTTATATATAACACAAAAAGACAATCATTATGAAAACTATCATCCCATCTGCCCTCATAGCATTGGGCATCGTGATATTGGGTCTGTGTGTGAAAGCAGGCATCGATGACTTCACAAACAAAGACCGCAGAGTGGTGGTAAAGGGTTTGGCGGAGAAAGAAGTAGACGCTGACAAGGTGACATGGCCCATTGTGTCGAAGGAGATTGGCAACAATCTGCCGGAGCTGTACCACAAGATTGCTGTCACTCAGGCAAGCATCAAGCGCTTCCTCAAGGCTGGCGGCGTGGCAGACGCCGAGATTACGGTCAACGCCCCGGTGGTAATAGACCTCAATGCCGACCAGTATTCTGACAACAAACGAGCATATCGCTACAACATTACGTCCATTCTCACCGTCACATCGCGTAACGTGTCGCAGGTGCGCGCACTAATTGCTCGTCAAGGTGAGCTGCTGAAAGACGGCATTGCCATTGTCAGCGGCGACTACGACAACCGCATACGCTACGAGTTTGTGTCGTTTAAGGCAATGAAACCGAAGATGATGGAAGAGGCCATCGCCAACGCTGAGAAGACGGCACAGCAGTTTGCCACAAGCAGTAAGAGCAAGCTTGGCAAGATTGTCAGCGCCGACCAGGGACAGTTCTCCATCGACGACCGCGACTCTAACACACCGTATATAAAGAAGGTGCGCGTGGTGTCAACAGTGACATACGCACTGAAAGACTAACGTTTAAAGGTAAAAAAGTAAAAAGGTAAAAAGGTAAAACGTCCTCTTATGTGCTTACTTGAGCTTTAATAAGTAACCTGGAATAATAAAAACAAAAAGTAAAACGTCCTCTTATGTGCTTATTTGAGTTTTATTTGAGAAGGGGATGAATAATAAAAACAAAAGGTAAAACGACCTCTTATGTGCTTATTTGAGTTTTATTTGAGAAGTGGATGAATAATAAAAACAAAAGGTAAAACGTCCTCTTATGTGCTTACTTGAGCTTTAATAAGTAACATAGAATAATAAAAACAAAAAGTAAAACGACCTCTTATGTGCTTACTTGAGCTTTATTTGAGAAAGGGGATGAATAATAAAAACAAAAGGGAAAACGTCCTCTTATGTGCTTACTTGAGCTTTAATAAGTAACCTGGAATAATAAAAAAGGGAAAAAGGGAGAAACAAAAAAGGTAAAAAGATAAAGAAGCGCGCTCTCAACGGCGTCAGCTTTTTTACCTTTTTACCTTTTTACTTTTTTACCTTTAAATATTATTCGTTCTCCGGACGGAGCTGGCGTACAGTCTCAGCGGCGCGCCACATCTCCTTGTCGTGCATAGCTTTCAGCTCTGCATTCAACTTCTCGCGGTAGTCGGGCTTAGAGTTACTGTCAATAGAGATCTGAGCTTCGTTGCCAGTCTTCACAGACAGATAGAGCCACTCCATAACGGGCTTGATAGCCTCGCGGAAGCGGGGAGCCCAGTCGAGAGCGCCACGCTGTGCTGTTGTAGAGCAGTTAGCGTACATCCAGTCCATTCCCTTCTCTGCGAACAGAGGCATAAGGCTCTGTGTCAGCTCCTCAACAGTCTCGTTGAAAGCCTCAGAGGGAGAGTGTCCGTGCTCGCGCAGCACGTCATACTGTGCCTCGAGCAGACCCTCTATGGCGCCCATCAGTGAGCCGCGCTCACCTGTCAGGTCGCTGGTGGCCTCGCGCTGGAATGTGGTCTTGAACAAGTAACCTGCTCCGATGCCGATACCAAAGGCAATAGTCTTCTCCTCAGCCTTGCCTGAGTGGTCCTGGTAAACAGCATATGAGCAGTTCAAACCACGTCCTTCAAGGAACATTGTGCGCAGCGAGGTGCCCGAACCCTTAGGTGCTACCATGATGACATCGACGTCGGCGGGAGGCACTACGCCAGTACGGTCATTCCAGTTGATGGCGAAGCCGTGAGAATAGTACAGGGTCTTACCCGGAGTGAGATATTGTTTGATTGTCGGCCATACTGCAATCTGACCAGCGTCAGAGAGTAGCATGCAGATGATGGTTCCCTTCTGCGCAGCCTCTTCTACAGAGAAGAGGGTCTTACCTGGTACCCAACCGTCGGCGACAGCCTTGTCGTAAGTCTTGCCGGGGCGCTGTCCCACGATGACGTTGAAACCGTTGTCGCGCAGGTTACCTGCCTGTCCGGGGCCCTGGATACCATAACCTAAGATGGCAATTGTCTCGTTTTTAAGTACTTCACGTGCCTTTTCCAATGAAAACTCTTTGCTGGTGACTACTGTTTCTACAACGCCACCGAAATTCATTTCTGCCATATTACTTAAAGTTTTGTGCCCATCCCCACGCATATTAGTCTACATGAGGACAGACGATGTGTTATTTTGTATGTTGCTTTTATTCTTATTCTGCGCAAGCATTGCTACATAATAGGAGTCATGGGGCCGTTATCCTGAATCTGTCGCGACAGCCAACGTCTTGTCTACGATGTCTGCATCACCTTCGTTTATGTTGCTTTTACAACCGCAAAGGCAATTAATCAAACTTGTTTTTCAACCGCAAAGGTAATAAATTAAAATGAAACACCAAATAAATCTTTCAATCTTTTACAAATTTAACCTTACTTCTGCAAACCTCTACTTTATCTGCGTCTTCGCTCTCCTGCTTCACGATGCGTACACAATACTCGTCAGGGGCGGTCTCTTCACGATAGAAATGCAACGTGTCGCCGCCATGAGCCTCAGCCACATAGGCTATTTCGAAGCGCGCGATGCGGTGTGTACGGAACCAATCTACGGGCCATAGGTCCACCACATGTTCTATGTACTTCACGCTGTTGATATGTCCATTCACGTCCACGTCGCTGTAACAAGTGCGCAATGAGCGCACAAACTCTGCATCGGCAGACATCTTCACCCTTGAGCTTTTGGCTATGGGGCATGATGTCTCGGTGTCGATATAGTGGTTTATCTCGCCATCTCGTATTGACAAGATGTCCGTGGGCTGACGCGAATCGGTATCGATGAGTGCCCAAATACTACGTCCGTAGCCGTAAGGAGTGCCGTCTGTGGTGGTCACCGCAAAGTCGCGGTCAGTGAAATAGCGCATGGCGCCCTCCACCCACGTCTTCACACAGAAGCGTTCATACGCCTCTGGGAAGCGCTGCATCTCTATCACAAGACGCGAGAGCACCCATGTCTTGTGCAGAGGGTTGAGATAATTCATTCCAAAACCACGGTCGTTGGAATGAAAATCGGCAGCGTTGAGCATGTGATTACCAAGATGTCCGAGGAAGAGCCTGTGCGAAAAGTCGCAATGAAACGGCTCCGACAAAAACTCATAACATCCTATTTTGTCGAGTTTCTCCACGTTATTAAATGTTCTTCTTTCTATAATGATTATGTGTTTGAATCTTCCTGTTTCTGCAAAAAGTCTGTCACGAGACAGTCCTTATATTATAAATGGCTGGTCTCTGACTCTTCCTGTTTCTGCAAAAAGTCTGTTATCGGCTCCTCAAAGCTACGTGTCACGGCAATGCGACCAGAGCGTGTGTACTGCAACAGGCACCCGAAGGAGTTCAGACTATCGTACAACCCAGTGATGTCGGGCGTCAATCCTGCCAGCAACACAGTGCTATAGGTCGGGTTAACCTCCATCATGCGACCACCAGACTTACGTATTGTGCGTGACACCTCGGGGTTTTCGAGCAGCACAGGGGTCGAAATCTTGTAGAGTCCGACCTCATGTATGAACAGCTCTTCGTCAGTATAGAAGTCTGCTTTCACCACGTCGATTTTCTTTTCAATCTGCTTTGTGACCTTCTTTATCTGGTCTTCGTCGCTCCACGCGGTGATGGTGTACTTATGAACGTCGGGTATGCTCGATGCCGACACGTTCAAACTCTCTATGTTTATCTGCCTGCGGGTGAACACTGCCGTTATCTGATTGAGAATACCGGCAATGTTTTCCGAATATACAAGCAGTGTATATAATTTCTTTTCCACGTCTTTTTACTTTTAGATTAAGATTCACATGTCTTCCGCATGCTGTGTTCTGACAAGCATTTGGCATCGCAACCGGGCGAAGGCCATGCCGCTTGCATGCGCACTATCAGCTATTGAGACAACTTATCCGCCCCTCTTTCAAGACCTCCAAAGGCCGCTTGCATGCGCACTATCAGTTGTTGAGGTCAAGCTCCAGCAGCATTTCGTCAACACTATTGCCTGGAGGAGTCATAGGCAGCACGTTGTCTTCTTCCTTTATAGCCACCTCCAACACGTAAGGACCTGTTGCTGCTGCCATCTTCTCCACGGCGCCACGCAATGCTTCACGCTCCGTCACCACATCATAAGGAATGGCATATCCCTTGCAGATGGTGGCATAATGCGGATTCAACATCTTAGTAAACGACTTACGATGGTTGAAGAACATGTCCTGCCACTGACGTACATTGCCGAGATAGTTGTTGTTAAGCAACACCACTTTGACTGGAGCCTGCTGCTCCATGATGGTGCCAAGTTCCTGAATACTCATCTGGAAGCCACCGTCACCTGTAAACAGACACACCAAGCAATCGGGTGCTCCGAACGTGGCACCGACTGCTGCTGGCAGTCCGAAGCCCATCGTTCCGAGTCCTCCACTCGTCACTATGCTGCGCTTGCGGTTGAACTTTGAATAGCGGCATGAGAACATCTGGTTCTGTCCTACGTCTGTCACGACGATGGCATCGCCCTTCGTTACCTCTGCCACCACGTTGGCAACCTCACCCATAAGCAGCGGTCCGTCGGTGGGATGGATAGCAGGTTGAATCACCTTCTCGTTCTCCTGGTCATACAACGGCTTGAAACTGTCGCGCCATTCACGGTGCACATTCTTCTTCAACAGCCGTGTTATGGCTGGCAGCGACATCTTACAATCGCCTACCACAGCTACATCCGTCTTCACATTCTTGTCTATCTCCGCCACGTCAATGTCGAGATGAATCACCTTCGCCTGCTTAGCGTAGCTATCAAGACGTCCTGTCACACGGTCGCTGAAGCGCATACCAATGGCAATAAGCACGTCACACTTGTTCTCCATGACATTTGGAGCGTAGCTGCCGTGCATGCCGAGCATGCCCATGTTGAGCGGATGGTTGCTTGGTAAAGCCGACAGTCCGAGCAGCGTTCGTGCCGCGGGGATGTCTGCACGCTCAAGAAACTCAACCAGTTCGTTCTGTGCTCCGCCGAGCTCCACGCCCTGACCCACGAGAGCCAACGGCCGTTCGGCGGAGTTTATCAGTTCCGCAGCCTGCTCCACGGCAGTCTGCGATATTTCTGGATAAGGGTTATAGCTACGGATAGAAGTCACCCCCACGGGGCGCCATCCACAGCTATGCGTCTGCGCATTCTTCGGGAAGTCGAGCACAACAGGTCCTGGACGTCCCGACCGCGCAATGTAGAAAGCCCTCGACACTGCCCATGCCACATCTTCTGGACGGCGTATCTGGTAGCTCCACTTAGTGATTGGCTGCGACAATCCGACAAGGTCGACCTCCTGAAACGCATCTGTTCCAAGAGCGCCCACTCCCACCTGTCCTGCAATCACGACAATAGGCGTAGAGTCCATCATAGCGTCAGCAACACCCGTCAGCGTGTTGGTAACGCCCGGTCCGCTTGTTACGAGACACACACCGACCTCTCCACTCACACGTGCAAAGCCCTCAGCAGCGTGCGCCGCCGCCTGTTCGTGTCGCACAAGAATATGGTTAAAGGCTTTCTTCTCGCCTCTTGTATAGTCATAAAGAGCATCAAACACCGGCATGATGGCACCGCCCGGATAGCCGAAGATGGTCTTCACCCCTTCCGCCTGCAGCGAACGCATCAGCGCCTCAGCTCCTGTAATCTGTTCCATAGAATAAAAATCTCCTTTACTTTTTACTTAAATCATTCTAACACCACCCTTGTCTGCCGAGCTCACGCTCTGTGCATAGGCTCGCAAAGCCTTTGACACCACACGGTCACGTGTCAGCGGTTGCTGCGGCCGTGCTGCCAGTTCCTCGTCGCTCAGCTTCACGTTGATGGCGCGGTTGGGTATGTCTATCTCTATGATGTCGCCGTCTTTTATCTTGCCGATATTGCCTCCTGCGGCAGCCTCAGGTGAGATGTGTCCGATGCTAAGACCACTTGTGCCGCCCGAGAAGCGTCCATCGGTGATGAGAGCGCACTCCTTGCCGAGATGCATGCTCTTTATATAAGAGGTGGGATAAAGCATCTCCTGCATGCCAGGACCACCCTTCGGGCCCTCATGGGTTATCACCACGCAGTCGCCGCTCTTCACTTTGCCACCGAGTATGCCATCGCAGGCAGCCTCTTGCGAGTCAAACACTTTCGCCGGTCCACTGAACTTCCATATCGACGGGTCTACGCCGGCAGTCTTAACAACACATCCGTCTTGCGCGATGTTGCCAAAGAGCACC
>JALEVZ010000083.1 GCA_022788105.1 Prevotella sp.
AGGCACGCCTGGAAAGCGTGTATACCCCTAAAGGGTATCGGGGGTTCGAATCCCCCTCTTTCCGCAAAGCTTTTGTATTTCCACTTTTTTCTTCGACAACTTTCCCAAGCCACCACTATTATGAAAACACCGATTGCACGTTTAGCAATAGTTTCATCACTCATACTACTTTTTAGCATGTCTTTTATGGCATCGGCCTACGCTCAAAACGCAGGCAATGCCAAGCCGTCAGCGTCAGTAGCGCAGACCAAAGCACCTGTTACAAAGTCCCAAGACGCCTCCACGACACTACCGTCAACACCCGTTGCGACACAAACCGCTAACAACGCGCCTGCCACGGCCGCCGATTCTGTCGCTGACACAGCTGCCGACACCACCGCGTCAGCCCTCGACGACAGCGCCATAGCGTCTGCTGCCGACGACATTGCAGCCACCGAAGCCCCTGGTTTCCACAAAACGTTAAAGACAAAGTTCATTGAAGGCGACGCCTCATTCATGTCGTTGGTTGCCATAGCGCTCATCATTGGACTTGCATTCTGCATTGAGCGCATAATCTACCTCACCCTTTCAGAAATCGACACCGACAAGTTCATGGCGCAACTTGACAGCCATATAGCTCAAGGCAACATTGAAGAGGCAAAGAATCTGTGCCGCGACACCCGCGGACCCATTGCCTCCATCTGTTATCAAGGACTCGTCCGCGCCGACCAACCCATCGAAGACATAGAGCGGTCGGTTGCGTCTTACGGCACCGTACAGGCCGCCAATTTGGAGAAAGGCTGCTCATGGATAACGCTGTTCATAGCTATGGCACCCTCGCTCGGCTTCCTCGGCACCGTGATAGGCATGGTCATGGCGTTTGAGCAGATACAGACCGTGGGCGACATCAACCCCACCATCGTTGCTGCTGGCATGAAGGTGGCGCTCATCACCACCATCTTCGGCATCATAGTAGCACTCGTCCTGCAACTGTTCTACAACTACATACTGTCAAAAATAGACCGTCTGACCATACAGATGGAGGAGTGCGCCATCACCCTACTCGACTCTCTCGTCAAGTTGAAGGCGTCGCGCTAAGCGCTCTCACGCCCACATCAACAAACAAACACTACCGACAACATAAAGCAAAGAAGCAATGAAAGGAAAACAATTCCGTAAAAGCGCAGCCCCACTCCGTGACATTCTGCACGGCGACATAAGCAAATGGGGCACAGCTGCCCTCTCGCAGACAGTCTTTTACGTGCTCATAGCCATCGCCACACTGCTGTTTGCACTGTTTTACGTGGTAGGATACAACCAGCCATACGACGAAAATCCAGACATCAACGCGCCGCTGTTTACTGGCGCAGTGATATGGTTTATGCTTGCGACGACAGCCATTGCCGCCGCAGTGTGCGTAGTGTCGGGAGTCAAAACCACACGCATAAACCGCCACAAGAAACAGGCGGAAAACGGTGTGCCAGCCAGACGCATAGCCACCACCGTGACATTAGCCACCATAGCAGTCATGGCAGCGACGTTCACACTCATCCCCGCCACACCGATAACCGCCAACAGCACCGCCTACACCGATGGTTTCTGGCTGCGTGCGACCGAGATGTTTGTCGACACCTCGCTCCTGTTGCTTGTCGCCGCCGTCGCAGCAATGGGCTACAGCCGCTTCAGAAGCACGCACAACGACAGGAAAGGAGGTCGCCAATGCTAATCCGCCGCAACCGCCACCGGGTCCCGTCACTCAACACCGCATCGACAGCAGACATCTCGTTCATGCTGCTCATCTTCTTCCTCGTCACCACATCGATGGACGTGGACAAAGGCATCACGCGCCAGCTGCCACCTGTAGAGCAGACGGAAGACACCACCCCGACAGAGATAGCACGCGACAACATAATGGAGATAGCCGTCGCTAAAGACAACAAGATAAGCGTCAACGGCAAGCCAGTAGCCATAAACGGTCTGCGCCGACGCATTGAGACATTTGTCGAAAAGGCTGGTGACAAACACCTCATAACCATACAGACCGATGCCGACGCAGCCTACGACACATATTTCGAGCTGCAAAACGAGCTTGTGGCAGCCTACGCCTCAGTGCGCGACAAGGAGTCCATGCGCCGATACGGCAGACACATGGCAGAGCTGACACCCTCGCAGCGCGCTACGGTGGCAAGCACGTGCCGCCAACACGTGGCAGAAAACTACGACAACAACACGAAAGGAGGCGACAGATGAACATCCGCCGTCCACGCTTCCGCGACGTTCCGACACTCAACACCTCGTCGCTGCCCGACCTCATATTCACCGTTCTGTTCTTCTTCATGATAGTGACGCACATGCGCAAAGCCACAGTGAAGGTAGAATACCAACTGCCGCAAGGCACCGAACTGACGCGGCTCATCAAGAAATCGGCCGTCACCTATATATATATAGGTCGCGCCGCGCAGCCGTCGACAGCCGCCAACGGAGCTAAAGCCATCGGTTCCAACGCCATAGACAACCGCTACACCATACAGATAAACGACAAGTATGTAGACATGAGCGACGTGGCGGAATACATAGCGACAGAGAAAAAGCGCATGGCGCCCGACGATCAGGCACGCATGACCGTCTCGGTGAAAGCCGACCGCGGCACCCACATGTCGATAATCAACGACGTAAAAAAAGCTATAAGAGCAGGCGGCGCATACAGAATAAATTATTCAGCAGACAACAAAAATATCAATCTAAAACAAAAATAGGTTAATTTGTTGCTGTTTTTCATTATTTTGCATTACCTTTGCACCTAAATAACAAAACATAAAGAATGGCACATCACAATTTAGATTCATTAGACAAAAAGATTCTCCATCTCATTGCCGAAGATGCACGAATTCCATTCCTCGAAGTGGCACGTGTGTGCAATGTCAGTGGAGCAGCTATTCATCAGCGCATACAGAAGCTCACTAACCTCGGTATTCTGAAAGGCTCACAGTTTATAATTGACCCAGAGAAAGTTGGATATGAGACCTGTGCATACATAGGTCTATACTTAAAAAACCCAGAAAACTTTGACTCGGTAGTAGAAGCATTGAAGAAAATACCAGAGGTGGTGGAGTGTCACTACACCACTGGAGGCTTCGATATGTTCATAAAGATATATGCTGTAAACAACCACCACTTGCTTAACATCATCCACGACAAGTTGCAGCCCCTCGGACTGTCGCGCAGCGAGAGCATCATCTCGTTCAACGCTGCCATCAACCGCCAGTTGCCCATCATGGATTTGCCCAACGAAGACGAAGACTAAACCGTCTGAAAGCAAGCGTTGGAGTCTGAGAAAAGACCTACACGCAAGGTTAAAAAGAAAATGTCTGCCGCACACAATGTGCAGCAGACATTTTTTTTGACCTTTTGCGAAGCCCCTGCCTGTGATGCCGCAACGCAACGTGTCAGCAAAAAGCGACATGCGGTTGACACTTTGCTACATTTCTGGCGGTTTTGCTATCGCCAATTCTTAACGTCTGTTAAAAACCACAAAACATTCCCATTAGGCCGTAGTGACGACGCCATTTGGCCCCTTTGACAACGCCAAAGGGCCGTAGTGACAAGCCCAAAAGGGCACTATCATTTTGTCAACTCGCCCCTATGCCCTACCCTCTCACATAGTCGGCAAAGGAGAAACGGTGGGCATGGCGCTCGTCCGGCTCATGCCACTCGCGGCTTTCGAGCTTCCATCCGTCGTAGGGCGGGAAGAAAGCATCGGCCTCGGCAGGCGTGTCGGCAATCTCGGTCAGACACAGACGGTCTGCCACAGCCATCGCCTGCTCATACACACTCGCACCACCAATGATGTAGACATCTTCGTTTTCGCCGACACTCGCTAACGCTTCGTCGAGCGAGGCGTAGGTGTCGCAGCCAGGAAAGGCTGTCGTCGTGCGACTCAACACCACGTTACGACGGTTGGGCAGCGCACCTTTCGGCAGCGACTCAAACGTGCGACGCCCCATGATGATGGTGTGGCCCGTAGTCAACGCCTTGAAGCGCTTCAGGTCGTCGGGCAGCCAATACAAGAGTTTGTTGCCATTGCCTATGGCGCGGTTGGCAGCCACGGCAGCTATTACGTTTATCATGGTCTTAATATTTGCGTTTCATCAGTTTGTAGACATAGTCTGTCAGACACTGCTTGCGCTCCTCGTCCACACCCACAGCCTTGAGACATGCCAGTCCTTCTTCAAAATACTGGTTTATCTTCTGCTCCGCCAAGCGGTCGATGCCGATGCGGTTGTAGAGGTCGGTCACGGCAGCTATCTTCTCCTGTTCGTCAAAGTCGCGAGCCTCAACCCAGCGGGTCAGCTCCTCGCGCTGTGCCTCGTCGGCGCGCAAGAAGGCATTGATGAGCATGTAGGTCTTCTTGTTTGACACTATGTCGCCGCCTATTGCCTTGCCAAACACCTTTGTGTCACCGTAGACATCGAGAAAGTCGTCTTGCAGCTGGAAGGCCAGACCTATCTTCTCGCCGAAGCGGTAGAGGCTGTCGGCATCGCTCTCTGATGCGCCGCCAAGCACGGCACCTATCTTCAACGCACACGCTAAGAGCACGCTGGTTTTAAGGCGAATCATCTCTATGTACTCGTCTTCACGCACATCCATGCGCTGTTCAAAATCCATATCGTACTGCTGCCCCTCGCCAATCTCTAATGCTGTCTCCGTGAATATGTCGAGCACCTCCTTCAATTTGTCGGCGCGGCAGTCGCTCATAAGGCGATAAGCAAACACCAGCATGCTGTCGCCAGAGAGTATGGCAGTGTTGGCGTTCCACTTTTTGTGCACGGTCTCGTGGCCGCGGCGCAGGTCTGCGTTGTCCATCAGGTCGTCGTGGAGCAGCGTGTAGTTGTGATATGTCTCCAGTCCACATGCCTGGCTGAGTATGGACTGTGGGTCGTCCTTGAACAGGTTATATGCCAACAGCATCAGCACCGGACGCATGCGCTTGCCGCCAAGCGACAACACATACTTTATAGGCTCATAGAGCGATTGCGGTTTGCGGTCGAAGGGCAGTCGGCCAATACTATCGTTTACGATGCCCAATATTTCATTTGAATTCAACATAATATGGATGTTGTTTGGTTTTTGATTATTCTTGTCTTTAAGCCACCATCTGTTGCAGACGGCACAGAGCCGTGGAGACGGCACGCCGGCGGCATGTGCGTCACAGCCTGAACTCCACTGGTATGGCAAACATGGTGCGGCAGGGTTTGCCGTTCTCTATGCCAGGCTTCCACTGTGGCATGGCTTTCACCACGCGCAGCGCCTCGTTGTCGAGCAGGGGGTGTACCGATTTCACCACCTTTATGTCGCCGATGCTGCCGTCGCGGTTTATGATGAACGTCACTTTGACCTGGCCTTCTATCTTCTGTTTCTGAGCGAGATATGGATATTTCAGGTTCTTGGTTATCCATTTCATAAGTTCCACCATGCCACCGGGAAACTCTGGCAGCTGCTCCACCACACGCAGGCGCAGCGGATTGTCGTCGGCGTCGACAGCGACAGGGGGCTGGGCGGTGGTGGTCGGGGCATCGTCGGCAGTGGAAGAGCCGTCGGCGCCGTCGGCGTCGCCTTGTGTCGTGCGTAGGTCGGTTATGGTGTTGAGCTTCGACATCTCGTCCCTCACCTTGTCTACCACCTTCAGCTGCTTGACCGACGGCTTAGGACGCGCCGGCTCTGGAGTTGCCGCTATCATGTCGCTGCGGTCGAGAGCAGGGAGCAGGTCGAGGTCGTGCATGTCGTCGAACAGTGCGCTGTCGTCGGAACTGTCTGTCGTCGACGCCGAAAACTCCAGCGCTACGTACAACGTAGACAGCGCCACCACCAGCCCAAGCAGAAACCACACCGGACGCTGCGGTTCAAGACTTGCCTTTGACGATTTCTTTATTTCCACCTTTATGTACTTATTTAAAAACGGGACGAAATGCGCGGCTGATTTGCAAATGAAACAAAACACACAATCCATGTACTAAAACCACGGATTTGCCGTTATCAATCTGGCGGCGGACCATAACGCCACGGCTTTTTATCCGTGTGCCGCTGCCATTGACTGCATTTCATCTACAAATTTAGCACAGATATTTCAAAAAAGCAGTAACTTTGCGAAATAAATTTCAACCGAGCAAATGAAAAAGCTTATTTTCACCATTATAGCTACCGTTTGGGCACTGATGGCAGCAGCACAGGAGAGCCAGACCGAATACAACTTCCTGCGTCTGCCTGTCAGCGCACATGCCGCGGCACTGGGCGGAGACAACATCACGCTTGTCGAAGACGACGCAAGCCTCATCTTCAGCAACCCGGCGCTGCTGTCGTCAGTCAGCGACAAGACGATAGGATTTAACTACATGAACTACATGTCAGGCGTCAACACCGCCAGCGCATCGTTCAACCGCGTGGTGAAAGAGAAGGCGTCGTGGGCGGCGTCGGCACAGTTTATAAGCTATGGCACTATGCGCGAGACCGACGCCAACAACGTGCAGACAGGTGAGTTCAGCGCTAAAGACATTGCTCTGGCGGGATATTTCTCTTACATGCTGACCGAGAGACTGGTCGGCGGCATAGCGGCGAAGTTCATAACGTCGTATATCGGCAGCTACAACTCCATCGGCATGGGCGTAGATCTCGGACTCAACTACTACGATCCCGACCGCGAACTGTCGCTCGCCGTTGTGGCAAAGAATCTCGGCGGACAGCTCAAGGCATACGACGACACGTACGAAAGCATGCCCATCGACGTGCAGGTAGGCGTCAGCAAGCATGTCACACACACGCCGTTTCGCCTGTCGGCGACGCTCGTCGACCTCAATCACTGGAACTACAACTTCATAAACCACCTCGCATTCGGTGTGGATATCACGCTGTCGCAGAACATATGGGTGGGCGGAGGATATAACTTCAGACGCGCTCACGAAATGGAGATTGCCGACGGAGAGGACAAGAGCAGTCACGGAGCGGGGCTGACGTTCGGCGGAGGTGTCAACCTCGAGCGCTTCAAACTGAACGTGGCGTATGGCAAATACCACGTGTCAAGCTCGTCAATACTGATAAACGTGGCGTACAGCATGTGACGACGCCGTGCCGAAGAATGGCACACGACAAAGAGAACCAAAACATAACACTTAAATACAGACATCAATATGAAAAAGATTGTGATAGCCATCGACGGGTTTTCGTCATGCGGAAAAAGCACCATGGCTAAAGACTTGGCCCGCGAGATAGGCTACATATATGTGGACACAGGGGCGATGTACCGCTCTGTGACACTCTACGCCCTGCGCAACAACATGTTCGGCGACGACGGAAAGGTTGACGAGGCGCGTCTGCACGACGCCATCGACAATATAGAGATAGCGTTCAGACTCAACGACGAGACAGGACGGCCCGACACTCTGCTCAACGGCGTGTGTGTGGAAAAGGACATCAGAGGACTGGAGGTGTCGTCGAAGGTGAGCCTCATAGCTGCCCTCCCCTTCGTGAGAGAGAAGCTGGTAAAGGAGCAACAGAAGATGGGGCTGGCGAAAGGAATAGTCATGGACGGACGCGACATAGGCACTGTGGTGTTTCCGCAAGCCGAACTCAAGATTTTCGTAACGGCAAGTGCCGAAGTGAGAGCGCAGCGTCGCTACGACGAACTCATGGCGAAGGGCATGCCTGCCGACTTTGAAGACATTCTGAAAAACGTGCAGGAGCGCGACTATATGGACTCACACCGCGCCGTGTCACCACTCCGTAAGGCTGACGACGCGATAGAACTGGACAACAGCCATATGACCATTGCGGAACAAAAGGCATGGCTCATGGAGAAGTTTAAGGCTGCTGTAGGAGAATAACAGGATGTTGTGGCGCTAAAAGCGCTAAAATGTCATCTGTACTTTACAAAATGCACATTAGTTGAGAAAATGAGGTCGTTGGTTGAAGAAAATTGCAGAAGTCAGACCTTTGTCTTATCTTTGTAAGCAGGAAAAATAACTAACGACATTTATTTCAGATTCCATATATTTAATGTAACTACAGAAACGCAAGACAGTTAGTGAGAATTAGATTATAAATTTTGAGTTAATTACTGATTTTTAGAAAAAGGACGACCTCGTGACGAAGTTGTCCTTTTTATTTTATCTGACCGTATGGGGTATTTCATCTGACCGTATGGGGTGTTTCATCTACCCATACGGGGTTTCTTATCTGACCTTACGGGGTATTTCATCGACCCATACGGTCGAGTATATAGTCACGACATTGCTCCATCAACCACTTCGGGGTGCTGGTAGCTCCGCATATACCGACAGAGGCAAGGCCGTCAAACCACGTCATGTCTATTTCTTCTGGTTTCTCTATAAGGTGACTGTTGGGGTTCACACGACGGCACTCATTGAACAGCACCTTGCCGTTGCTGCTCTTCCGTCCACACACAAACACGATGATGTCGTGGCGCGATGCGAAGCTCCCTATGTTGGGCATGCGGTTTGCAACCTGCCTGCAGATGGTGTCGAAGCTACGGAATGTTGCAGTCGGAGCGATGTGGGCTTGAATATAATCTATCACTCTGTGGAAGCCGTCAAGGCTCTTTGTGGTCTGCGAATAGAGGTAAATGTCGCGCGAATAGTCAAGACGCGCCACGTCTTCAACGTTCTCCACCACTATGGCTTTGCCACATGTCTGGCCCACCAGGCCCAACACTTCGGCATGTCCGTTCTTTCCGAAAATCACAATCTGTGCCTGTGGGTTGGCGTCGAACTGCTTTTTTATTCTCCGTTGCAGCTGCAACACCACGGGACAGGTGGCATCTATTATGTCGATATGGTTTTTCTCAGCAAGAGCGTAGGTCTCTGGCGGCTCGCCATGAGCACGCAACAGCACCTTCACGTCATGCAGACGGTCCAGCTCTTCGTGGTTGATGGTCACGAGACCATTGGCATGTAGGCGCTCCACCTCCATGCCGTTGTGTACAATATCGCCCAAACAATAGAGTGTATTGCCGTCGGCGAGTTTCTCTTCTGCCTTCTTTATGGCAGTCGTCACGCCGAAGCAGAATCCGCTGCCGCTGTCTATTTCTATCTGAAGCATCCTTTTACATAAGTTTCATAAAGCACCTTTTCTGCCTGTGCGACATGCTTTTGGCATGCCGCTACACAGCAGTTGAGAGCCCGTTACTTTGCCACGTTCACGTTTATGGTAACCTTTGGGTTGTCCGGGTCGTTGGTTATCATGAGCACACGAGGCTTGGAACGGATGGTCTTGAGCTTTTCTGCCAGCACCGTTATCTTGAGTTTAGCCTCCATACCAGGCATGAGGTGCGTCTTGTTAAGCGACACCTGCAATGCCGATGTGAACATGCGGAGGTTGCTAATGTCAAGAGTGGACTTGCCGACATTCTTTATTGTCACCACGGCGCGATGCTTTTTCTTTCCTCCAAGTGGCGGGATGTTTATCTCTGTAGTAGACAATTCAATCTTCGGAGCAAGCGCGAGCTGACGGTTTGTGAGCTTCTCGAAATTTGGAAGCAGCACTGCCGACACCGTTATCTCCTTGTCGGGGTTGACCCTATCGCCAGGGAAGGCACCGAGGAACACACTCGTCTGGTTCAAGCCGAGCTCTGGAAGCGAACGCGAATCGAGCGTCAACGTCACCACTCCACCGCGTCCTGGCCTTATCATTGTAGGCGTAACCTCCGCCTTCAAGTAGTTGGGCAGGTGCATAATCTGCGGTTGTATGGTCTTGTCCGTGGTGTTATGGATATGTATTGTCTGCTGCGGCTTCTCCCCTCTGTTCACGTCATCGAACTCGATGTCGTTCCTATCAGAAGGAATCAAGCCCAACAAGAACGGGTAAGTACCTGCGTAATCGACCACCTCGCTCACCACTACGCCTTTCATACGCAGCTCTAAGGGGCTGTCACCATTGTCTGCATAGACGCCGATAAGCTTCTCGAAATGGCCCATAGTCATAGCATCGTAGGTCACCTTAACGACAAATGTCTCGCCAGCCACGATCTCTCCTCTCGGATATTCAAGCCCTATGCATCCGCAACTGGCCTTCACATCCTTTATCTTCATGGCGTGGTTGCCCTTGTTTGTCACCTCAAACTCAGCCGTAACAGGCGACTGATAAGCCACCTGTCCGCAGTCCACAACGTCGTTGGACACCTTCATCTTCTGCGCCCAAGCCCCGAGTGGGGCGAGCATCAGCGATGCAAGCAATATTATCTTGGATGATTTCATATTGTCTTCCTTTATTTATATCTTTGGCAAAGATAATGCAAGCGAGCGCAATGAAAGCTTGCTTTCACATTGCCGAGTGCAGCTTATCTTATACAAAGATAATGCAAGCGAGCGCAATGAAAGCTTGCTTTCACATTGCCGAGTGCAGCTTATCTTATACAAAGATATGACTTTATGCTGACAACAGCAAGTTTTCCAACTAAAATCCTTGCGCCAAGCCAATAAATAAAGGCGTTTTTGTGGTACAGGGCAAAGCCTATACTCCACAAAAACGCCTATCGAATATCAAGGCAAGAAACCTTTAATATAAAACCAATGAAGCTATATTATAAAAGCAACAAGCCTCTAATATAAAACCAATGAAGCTATATTATAAAAGCAGCAAGCCTCTAATATAAAAGCGATGAAGCTTTATTATAAAAGCAGCAAGCCTCTAATATAAAAGCGATGAAGCTTTATTATAAAAGCAGCAAGCCTCAATCAGAAAGCCAGCAGCCCACAGCGGCGACCTATTCCACACTTACCGTCACCGCCTTGTCACGTGCGGCGAAGTCAGGACTGTACGCACACTGAGCCGTGCAGAGCCCTGTAGAGTAGCAGCCTGCGCGGTCGACGTAGCATGAAGTCTCCACCGTGTGACGACCCTTAGCAAGCCTATCGAAGAAGAAATAGGTAGCATTGTCTTTCGGAGCGACATAACAGCCACCTCGATAGCCACTTGTCTGCGACGTCGGCTCCATGCAAGCAGCACGATAGTCAGCCACCTGCACGAAGTCATAGTCACGATCTGCCGTGATGACGATGCGCACCTCAAGGCGGTCGCCGACCTTCAAGCCGTCAAGACTATCCAAGCGTTTGCCGTCCTTGTAGTACAAACGCTCCACCGACAAGCCTGCCGAGGCACTCTGCACATCGGCTACAGGCTGCACGAACTGGGCATAAACAGCGCCCCATGACGTGCCATCAGTCTGTTTTTCAGCTGTGAACGTGCGCATATCGGCACCCTCTTTTGAGGTCTTCACATATCCGAGTCCCGCCGACTGCTTAAGCATGGGCAACTGCTTGCCGTCCACTTTAAGCACCGAAGACTTGCCGTCAGCCACGGTGAGAGCCTTGACATCGTCAGCAAGGAACGCCGACACCGCGTCAACAGTGTTGAGTTTTGTGTCCCATCCCTGCGTGCGCTTACACTGAAGGAGCCACATCTGCATGTTGCCGATGGTCGCGTTGTCTGCGGGCTGCAGGCGTTGCAGCGCCTCAATGACGGCGACCTGAGTCGGAATGCGGTAGTCGCGCCACGAATATCCAGCCTTCGGCGTGTCGTAATAGCTGCCCATGTCAGGCTTGCTCACAAGATATTGACGCATGCTTTCGAGCAGAGTCTGCGCCTCGCCGTTGCGTCCTGCCGCCGCCAATACTACCGCCGCACGTGCCTTTCCGGCAATAGACAGATTCGCATTTTGGCGTGCAAGGTGCGCCACGAGGTAGTCGTAGTCGTTCTGTCGCTTCAAAGTCATGGACTTGCGGGCATCGGTCAGCGCGCAAACATACATATATGACGTCGCCAACTCAGAGGGACGGACATCCTTTTCGCCCTTCTTCTCACGCTTACGCATGTCGTTGCACTCACGTGCCACCTCACCTCCGAGCCAGTTTACAGCCTTTTTGCAAACATTCTCGGCATCAATGTCGGCGACACCCATTGCTGACAGACGCGCCATTGCCACCGCCACAGACGCTGTGATGTGTGCGTTGCCGCTCATACCGGGCCACCAACTGAACGAACCATCAGACTTCTGCAACTTCTGTAGTCTCGCCACCCAACCGCTGCAACGGCTATCTATAGTGTTTTCGTCGTAGAACGACGCCAGACGTCGCATGTTGTCTGCCTCCTTCTCGGCATCTGCCACCCACGGAGTCTCACTCAGCAATATGTTCTTCACGTCGTCGTTTTCCTGCAAACGGCTCTTCATGCCCTTGTCAGAGTTTAGCTTCCACTGCTCCACCGTCTGCTGGATGGCAGGCGAAAGAGTCATCAACTTGCGTCCGACAGCGTTCACATAATAAGCCGTCGCCATAGTCACCGCGTCGCCACGACCCTCGTCTGCGACGAACGGTAGCGTCTGCACCATGAGCCATGCAGGGTTGTTGGTATATTCTACAGTAAGTTTCTTGTCGCTCACGTTAGCACCTTCAAACAGCGGTTTGAGGTCGATAGTCTTCGTACCAGCACCTCGTTGCGTGAACGGCACCGCCGTTGTGACCAGCTCATCAGCAGCGAGCACAGGCAGATAAGACTGCTCACCATCGCTGAATCCGCCCGCCTGCGCCGATATGCGACACACGAGTAGCCCGTCATTTGCTATCGCACCCATGTCAAACGGCAGCTTCAGCGCCACCGTAGTGTCCTTCTCCGCCTTGAACTTGACGCTCTTTGTCCACAACGACTTGTTCGTTTCAGGATTGAGAAGTTCTATGCGCGCCGTGCCACTGAGGTGTCGTCCCGAGAGGTTGGAGAGTCGTGCAACGATGAATCCCTTGTCCGTGGGACGCACAAAGCGCGGCATGTTTGGCTCAACCATTAGCTGTTTCTGCGCCACCGCCTCGCCATCAAACTCGCCGATGTTCATTTCCTGGTCGTGAGCAATGCCGAGCAAGCGCCACGTGGTAACACTCTCTGGCAGCATGAACTTCACCTTCACGTCACCATGATCGTCGCTTTCGATGTTGGGGAAGAAGAAAGCCGTCTCTGCAAAGTTCTGTCTGAGAGCCACATCAGCGCCTTGAGGTGCGCTGTCAGCATCGGCGTTAGAGTCCATAAGGTTACTCTCCGTCTTCTCCAGCTGCGACAGTTCCACTACCGAAGCAAACACCTTGCTCTCCGACGACGCCACTCTGTCGCTACCCTTAGGTGCGCGTCGCATCGCCCCCCTCACATAAACCTGCTTGTCAGCCTTTAGCACTTCGCCGTAGGCACGACTCCACGGAATGTCGAAACTACGGAATCTTAGCCCACGCTCACTAAGCGCGCGGAATGTCATCTCGCCGTAGCGACTCTGATTGTAGCTATATCTGGTGTGCCAACTCGTGTGCGGAACGATTGCCATCCAGTCGGCATTGATGTACCATGCGTGCTTAGCAAGCATGTCAAGCGACTTGTCATACATCGTCATCATGGCCTGTGCCTTCGCCGCCTGACCGTCGGGAGTAGAGATGTGTAGCGTCCACTCCTCCTTCTGTCCGGGCGTGAGACGGTCGCGGAATGTTGTCCATCGCGTTATCAGTCGGTTGTCACGCTTCGGACAAGCGATGCTCTGCGTGTGTCGATAGACCACTCCTTCCTTCACCCACGCACAGGTAAGCAACAGTCCGTCGCCATACTCTGGCTTGTATGTAAGCTGTCGTGTAGAAACCTGACCATCGGAAAGGTTGAGAATGTCGCTCTCCAACACCTTCTCACCACTAATTATCGTGTACACCACATGCTGCACACTGTCCGACGAGCCTACCTGCACGTAGACCGGCTTGCCACCTAACGGGAAGCGGTCGGCAGAGGCATAGAACCAGTCATGGGTCTGTGTTGCCACCTTCTTGTCATCCATCGTAAACACCACGAAGTGCTGGCTCAGCGTGTCGGTGCCACAATAGGCGGTGAGCAGATGCGATGCCGACGAGAGCGTAGCGGCAGAAAGCGGAGTGTCGGTGTTTGCGGTCGTGGTGAAACGCTGGTCGTCTATATAGAACACCACGTCGCCCTTTATCGGTTTGCCAGCAGCGTTGCGGTAGTCGAAACGTATGGAACGCAGGCTGTCGCGCACCGTCTTGTCAGGCATGTTGCACGATAGCGCCGTGGGCTTGTCGCCGAGAGGCACCGAGAACGAGGCGTCATGGCTCTCACCACCAGCGTCGGTGACGGTGGCCATGATGTCAAACGAGTAGAAACGTGTGGCCTTAGCACTGCCACTCTCGCGCTCAGGCATAAGCAGCGGCACCCGTGCCACGAAGCAGCCGTTACCGTCTGTCACCACCGAGTCGGCACACACCTGTTCCTCGCGGTCACGCATGCCGAGGCGTCCCCTCCACAAAGCAGGGCGTCGCACCACACGATAGCTCACCTTCGCGCCCTGCACTGCCACGCCGCTGAAGGTGCGTGCCACACCGCTAACCTTCACAGTGTCGCCAGCATGATAAGTCGTTGTGAGTTTGTCGAAAGCTATGTCGAAAGACGGACGCTTATATTCCTCCACTCTCACACCGCCCCATGCCACAGTGTTGCCGGCACTTGCTCTTAGCGTGAAAAGTCCCGTTAGGCCGTTTGACGGCAGCACAAACGATGCCGACGCCGTGCCATAGCTGTCTGTCGTGGCTTCAGCGGTGCCTGCCACCTTGCCGTTGGTGTCGCGCAGAGTGAACTCCACCTTTGTGTCTTTCATCACCGTCGCGCCGCCACGACGCTTGTCAAAGGCGATGGCAGACACCTGCACGGTCTGTCCTGGACGGTAGATGCTGCGGTCGGTAAACATGTTTAGCTGCGGGTCCACGGTCTTGTCGTTGCCGTAATATGCAAATCCGAGATGGCAGTTAGACTCGTCCATAGCCTTGTCGGCATCGGTATAGGCACGATAGTAGCACATGCCGCGCATGTCTTTGGTGTCGACTACCACCTCTCCATTGTCGTCGCAAGTGTGGGTAGTGTATTTCTTGTCCCTCACCTCGTTATATCTCAGTTCCCTGCCCACACGCAGCTGTGCACCTGCCACAGGCAAGCCCGTGGTGCTGTTGAGCACGGCGAAGCGCACCTTATGGTCTGGCAGAGGCTGGTACACCACGCTGAGGTCGGTCACGCGCAGCAGCAGACGCTCGGGGCGCACCGCCACATTATTGGTCGAAAACTCCACCACATAGACGCCTACGGGCAGCGGAGCAATCTCCATAGAGTCGCGCGTCACCCTGTAGGCAGGCATGCCGATGTAGCGACGTGTCTGTGTCTGCGCCACGTCAGAGGCGAGATGCACCTTCAGTTTGTTATATTCTTTTTCAGAAGAGGGGTCGAGGTCGGTGTCGCCACTTACGTTTACACGGCGCACGGTCATCGTCAGCTCGCTTACGTTGCACACGCCGAGCAGGTCCACCTTGCGCTTTGTGCCAGGCATCATCACACCGTCGCCGATAGACACGTGAAAGCTCGGAAGCGTGAGACGGCTCTGTGCGTTGCGCAGAATGTTCATTCGCGGCCATGCACCCCAGTGTACGAGAGCGTAGTCGATGAACGCCATCTTGTCCTTTGCGTCCACATCTTCAGCCTCACTCATTATACTGTAACGCTCTATCGCCACCTCACCTGCCACCTGCAGGTCCTTATACTCGTTGAGCAGCGAATCTACCGACAGCAGATACTTCGACTTGCGCAGCTCTGCCAGGGCTCCCGGCTTGCGCTTCTGCAACAGTTTCAGTGCCGTAAGACATGAGGCGGGACGGTTGCCAGCCTTCTCATAATAGTCGTGCAGAAACTGCATGCGACCTGCCTGTATGCCTATGATGTGAAGCATGTCGTCGCCAAAGATGCGGCTGTCTATGCCATTGTCGACAAACGGCTCGTAACCCGTGGCGAAAGCCTTAGCGAGTGCGTCGGGCGAAGCCAGCGCCTTGTCATACCACTGGCGGCTCTGCTCCTCGGCATCGGCCTTGTCGTAGCACAGGTCGGGGAACAAGTCATACGCCTTACCGAGCACCGAGGCATAAGCGGCAGCAAGCACGCTATTGGTGTTAAGCGCCTTTGCATAGAGCTGCTCCATGCGCTTCACGCCCGACCGCAGCGAGTCTGGCGACAGCTGCAACTGCACATTTACAGCTTGCACCTGCGCCTTTAGCAGATGACCGTAGGCGCGTTCTGCCGTCGCCTTGTCCGCAATCTTCTGTAACACCATGAGTTCGGTCTTCGGATGGTCCCGTACCACCGCCCTCTCCCACTGCTTCCACAGCGAAGAGTAGCTGTCGGCAAACGCCATTGACGGCAGTAGCCATGCTGCCATCATGAGCACACCGACCATTGTCTTCTTCATCTTTGTCATATCGTTCGTCTTTTTTTATTCTTTCCGTTGATTCTGTTTTCAAAACAGATAACTACATTTTGTAATATATCTTGTTGCAAACTTACATAAAATATCTGAAAAATCGCGCATTATCTTTCATTTTTTAGCCAAACAACCACACGTCGCTCTGACGACAATTCGGCTTTAACATCATTTTAGAAATTGCCATACAAGAAAGTGAGCGTGTTTCCATTTTACGATTGAAGCAGGCGGGAGAATATCGGCACGACACCAACTCCCCGCAGGTTTGATATCTATAGAAAATGGTATCTGACACGACGGACGAATCAAAGCCAACCGGTTGGCAAGTGATAGGTCGTCGACAGACAGATAAACAAAGACAACAAGACAAATAAATAAAGGAAAAGAAAACATGAAAAAAACAAGACTTTTTGCCTGCATGATAGGCATGCTGCTGGCAGGAACAGCCCTGCAGTCGTGCAGCGACGACAACGACAATGCCTACGTTTACTTCCCCAGTTCAAGGGCAAACGCCTTGGTGACAGTTAAGCCGCAGGGCGACGACAAGACCGTGGTGCTGCAACTCGACGACAAAACCACCCTCACGCCGCTCAACATGAAGCAGTCGCCGTTTGGAAGCAAGGAGGTGCGCGCACTCTGCAACATACGTCTGGCAGAGCAGCAGACCGACAAATACAACATGAAGGTGTACGTAAACTGGATTGACAGCATACTGACGAAAAACATGGCAGAGAACATGGCGGAGTACAACGTGACGCAATATGGCAACGACCCGGTAGAGATTGTGCGCGACTGGACCACCGTGGCAGAAGACGGATATCTCACTCTGCGCTTCCGCACACGCTGGGGCGACGACAAACCGCACGTGGTGAACCTCGTGGCAGACGACCCCGCCAACCCCTATGAGATGACATTCCACCACAAGGGCAACACCAGCGGACCTGTAAGCGACGGCATCGTGGCGTTTAAACTTGACAAACTGCCCGACACCAAAGGCCAGACGGTGGACATCAAACTGAAGTGGAACTCGTTTAGCGGTGCCAAGTCGGTGACGTTTAAGTACTGCACTGGCAAGGCAAGCGGCACCCCATCGACAGCGCTACAGTCGCTCCGCCCCACCGCTAACGTGAAGTAAGCTGATGACAACAACGGCCATCTGCTTCACCACACGGTGCACAAAATAAGACAGAAGGTTTGTGATTAGACATTTGTATAGTAGAAAAGCCATTCCGTAAGCCGCGAGGCTATGACGGAATGGCTCTTTTTGTTTACAGACATTGCTGCCTGTTTATAAAATGGTTGTGACCCGCGGTTTTACCCATCGGGCAGAGTTGACAAAATGATAGTGCCCTTTTGGGCTTGTCACTACGGCCTAATGACATCGTCACTACGGCCTAATGAGGGCGCCAAAGGGCCGTAGTGGGAGCGGCGCCGAGGTTTTAACACACGTTAAGAATTGGCGTTAGATTTTGGCGATAAATCGTAGCAAAATGTCGCGAAAGTCACAAAAATGGTTACATTTAGTCAAACGCGCAACGCTTAGCGACGCCAGAATCGCGACGTAATATCTTCAAAGTCGCCGGTTTCGCTGCGACGGTAGAGGCGCTGGTTGGTGTCGCGGCTCTTCAATCCGCCCAAGTGGCTGATGTAAGGACCCAACTTCAGGTAGTCGATACATGAGGTGTCGACGTCGGGCGACAGCTGTGCGCGACCGCTATACCACCCCACCTTATACTGCGGATGACAGCGATGTATGTAGGCGGCGAGGGCACTGACCGCGGCAGGGTCGGCATCGCCACCCATCAGGCTGATGCAGGTTATGTCTGTGGAGTATTTGTCGGCAAAACCATCGATGGTCTCTGACGTGAGCGGTTCGCCCACATCTTCCCACAAATATTCGCTGTGGCAGCCGGGACAACGGCACGGACAGTTGGAGATGTTGACGGCGAGGGTCACCTCGTCGGGTATCTCCTGAAACACGATGTCTGTATTTACGTATTTGAGCATGTAGGTTTGTATTTGTCTGCCACGGCTCAAGGCGATGGCAAAAAATAGGTGCCGGACGGTTTGTACACCCTCCGGCACCGATGTTTATATATGTTTCTGTCTTACGTTTACTAGCCGAGCTTTGACTGTCCGGCATAGTAGCGGCGATGAGCCTCTGCCTGACGCGGCATAGAGAAGTTGCTCACGCGCTTCAGATAGCCAATGATGCGGGTCATGTAGTCTACGTTGTCAGAGTTGCAGTGCGGGCACTTGTGGAGGTAACGCTTGTCTATATGTCCGCAGTCGTTGCAGATGGTGTTGGGAATGTTGTACGTAAAGTAGTTGCATCCCTCCTTTGCTGCCACGCAGAACAGGTGACGGTACTGAGCCTTTGACAGGTGCTCCGAGAGGTTCATGTGCAGTGCCGAGCCACCAGTGAGGTGTTCAATATATGGCGCTCCGTGGAGTTTGAACTTATCTATGACGTCGAGGCTGTCGTCTTCTACCACGTAGAAGTATGAGTTGTAGCAGTCGCGGGGCACGAAATAGCCGTCTTCGCGATCCCATTTAGCATGCTTCACACCCACGTTCTCGGCGGGAATCATCTCGCAGTTGAACATCAAGTCGTTGCTACGGTACTTTTTATTATACTCCTCTACGAGTCCGAGCACACCTTGAACGAAGTGCAGGTAGTCGTCGTTGGGTGTTATCTTGTAGCCCATAAACTCTGCGGCTTCTACCAATCCGTTGATGCCGATGGTCAGATACTGGCGCGAAATGTTGATGTAACCAGCGTCGAAGAGCGGCAACATGCCGTGTGCCTGCAGGTCGCGGAGGTTCTCGTTGTAGGCAGTCTGCACCTTGTGGCACAGGTCAATGACGTGACCGAGGAACTCCTTATAGTCCATCTTGTTGTTAACGGCGTACTGTATGCAACGGTTGAGGTTAACGGTGAGCACGCTCTTAGAGCCTGTGCTCACGCCGCCAGCGCCCAGTGTGTAGCTGAATCCGTTGTCTTGTATCTCGTTACGAAGGCGGCAGCAAGAACTCAACGAGTCGGCATTGTCGCTCAGATATGTAAAGAAGCTGTGGCCCTCTGAGTACATCTCTGCTGCGAAATCGGCCCATTCGGTGTCGAGACAGTCGCCGTCTTTGGTGAGCATGGCCATGGTTTCTACGGGGAAGGTGAGCATGGTCTTGGTGCGCTCCTCGTTAAACCACTTCATGAAACGCTTCTGCAACCATGACAGTCCGCCCCAGTCAGGCTGCGATCCGTCGGGGAAGTAGAAGTTTTCGAACAGCGATTCGAAGTAGTACTTGTCGTAGTAGGAGATGTTCCAAAACACAGCCTGGTAGTTGCGAGCACCAGTAGGCTGATTGAGCGAGTAGACAATCTGCTCGAAGCTGTCGGTGATGACCTTGTCTATGGTGCGCTTTTTGAGTGAGAGGTCTACCACCTCGTCGGCACGTTTGTAGTAGTCGAGACCGTATTCCTTGCCCACGAAGTAGTTCATATACATAAGGAACTCAGGTGTGGCGCACGCTCCGGAGAGCATGCTGCTCACCATAAACACCATGTTTATGAAGCCTCCGCAGAACGACTTGAGGTTGGTGGGGGCTGTAGAGTTGCCACCTATCGATGTGGTGCCGCCGATAAGCCACGGGTACATGGTGATGGAGGCGCAGTAGTTGGCAAGACTTGTCTCGTCGTTCTTGTATATAAAGTGGTGGGTAAGCATGTCGATGTACTCGTCGGCAAGCGCCTTGCCGTACATCTTCTTTATGCGGTCGGTGAGCAAACGACGGTTCAAGCGGATGAAGCTCGACTTCGGAAGCTCGCCAATGAGGGTGGCAATGTTCTTGTGCTCCACGTTGGCGTTGGCGTCATACTTCGATCCTGTGGCGGCGTTGGCAGCCTCCATGTAGTCTGTAAGGAACTGCAGACGCTGCAGAGTCTCACGGTCTTCGGTGTGCTGCTGGCGGTAGAGCATGAACGATTTTGCCACTTTGTAGTGGCCCTCGCGCATGAGTCCCTCTTCCACCTGGTTCTGTATTTCTTCTACCTTGATGCCCTCGTGAATGTCGATGTGGCTTATGATTTTAGACACTGTGCCGAGGTCGGCAGCTGCACCAACACTATCGAACGCCTTGATGATGGCGTTCATTATCTTGTCGAGCGAGAATCGGTCTTTCGAACCGTCGCGTTTGGTAATGGTAAAGTCCTGCATTTCCATTCTCTGCATTTTATTTTTGAGTTGTTGTTTTTATGAAAGTTTTCCGTTTTTAAGCACACCATTCCTCATTATCAATAACTTACGTTTTTGTCGTTCGTCAAAAGTTTCCCGTTTTAGAAAACTTTTTGATAGCATCAAGGAAAATTATTTACCAAAAGGAATGATTTTACAGCTGCAAAGATAACACTATTTTTATTATCTGAAAAATATCAGAGGGTTATTTTTCGGGACTTTTCAGAAACTTTCGAGGCGATATTCTGCACCTTGCACGGTTAATGTTTTGATATATAAATAATTATACCCCAAGCGTTGAAGAAAAGAAAAATTTGAGGGCACGGAGCACAAAAATCCCTCCACCCGAAGGCTGTCGGAAACTGCTTCAGGGGAGGGAGATGTTATTAAACATAATTCTTTATTTCTTCGTCTTGGTGGCATGCACGAAATAGAGCACCAACAAGATGTAAGCACCGAGTGAGCACAGCTCTGAGAGCGGATTTGCCATCCACTCTTCACTAACAAGGTTGATGCCACCGAAGCGCAGCATTGCGCTCACCACGCCCATCAGCGCGCCACCGGCAATGAATCCGCTGGCGAGCAGAGTGCCCTTCTCGCCGCGCTCGCTGTTGACCTTTGCGTCCTTAGAACGTGTGGTGACATACCAGCTTGCGAGTCCGCCGACGAGCAGAGGGGTGTTGAGCTCGATGGGGATGAACATGCCGAGAGCAAACGCTAAAGCAGGAATCTTGAACCAAGTGAGCACGATGGCTATCAAGGCGCCTACACCATAGAGCACCCACGGGGCACCCACGCCGTTCATCAGCGGGTCGATGACTGCCGCCATGGCGTTGGCTTGCGGAGCGGCAAGACTGCCACTGGCAAAGCCATAGGTCTTGTTGAGCAGAATCATCACGCCGCCGACAGTAGCTGCCGACACCAGTGTGCCGAGGAATTTCCATGTCTCCTGCTTGGCGGGGGTGGTGCCGAGCCAGTAGCCAATTTTAAGGTCGGTGATGAAATTGCCTGCCATCGACAGCGCCGTACATACCACACCGCCCATGATGAGCGCCGCAAGCATGCCGCTTGTGCCTCTCAAGCCGACGGCAACCATCACTACTGAGGCAAGGATGAGGGTCATCAGCGTCATGCCCGACACCGGGTTGGAGCCTACAATGGCGATGGCGTTGGCTGCCACGGTGGTGAACAGAAAGGCGATGACTGCCACGAGCAAGATGCCGACAGCAGCAAACAACATGTTGCCATCCATCACTCCGAGCCAGAAGAACAGGAACACGAGAGCGAGAGTCACTATAGAGCCGACAGCGATAATCTTGAATGAGATGTCGCGACGGGTGCGCAGCTGTTCCTTATCGACGTTAGCGCTGCCCTTCATCTCCTTCGCTGCCAGGCTGACGGCACCGCGCACGATGCCCCACGACTTCACGATGCCGATGATGCCAGCCATTGCTATGCCGCCGATACCAATGCTTTTGCCGTAATATTTGAATATCTCTTCCGGCGACATGGCACCTACGGCAGTCGTAATCTCAGGGTTCCACATGTTGAGCACGGTGTCGTGGAATATCAACGACATGCCAGGCACCAGCAGCCACCATACTGCAAACGAGCCGAGACAGATGATGAACGTGTATTTAAGACCAATGATGTAGCCCAGACCAAACACTGCTGCACCGGTGTTTACCTTGAACACGAGCTTCGCATGGTCTGCAACGGTCTGTCCCCACTCCACTACTCGCGTGGTGAAATTCTCGTTCCACCAACCGAATGTGGCAACCACGAAGTCGTAAAGACCGCCTACCAGTCCTGCCATGAGCAGCGGTTTAGCCTGATTGCCGCCCTTCGCGCCGCTGACAAGTACCTGTGTTGTGGCTGTCGCCTCGGGGAAAGGATATTTGCCATGCATATCGCTCACAAAATATTTACGGAACGGTATGAGGAACAAAATGCCAAGCACACCGCCAAGCAGCGATGCGAGGAACACCTTAATAAACGATGCACTCATCTCCGGGTACTTTGCCTGAAGAATATAAATGGCAGGCAAAGTGAAGATTGCACCTGCCACCACGGCACCCGAACAGGCTCCGATGCTCTGTATAATGACGTTTTCGCCAAGAGCATTCTTACGCTTTGCAGCCGTCGACACGCCCACAGCAATGATGGCAATGGGTATTGCCGCCTCAAACACCTGCCCCACCTTCAAGCCAAGATAGGCTGCGGCAGCCGAGAATAGCATTGTCATGAGTATGCCCCATGTCACTGACCACCCGTTGACTTCAGGGTAATTTCTGTGCGCATCCATCACTGGATGGTACTCTTCGCCCTCTTTCAGTTCTCTGAAGGCGTTGTCGGGTAGCTGTACTACCTCTTTCTCCTTGTCTTCCATGTTTCTTGTTGTCTTATATTATAATATTGTTTGTTTCGGTTTTCAGTTTGCCCCGACCTTGCGTCCAGGCAGTCATTGCCACCATCAAAAGACACAACGGGCACCCCATGCAAGCCAAACCGCTTGTACACGTGCCCCATTGCAGGCTGCAGAAATATCCAAAAGTCAGATAATATGGCTACAAAATTACAGAATGTTTGTGTGATATTCAAAATAATAACGAAATAAATTAAAAAAACTGAATTATATTTACAAGTCATTGATAAATGCAAATTATTGCGTACTTTTGCATGGTTTCCATGACGACCCATTATACATGACGTAGCGATTAAGCTTGCATAACACGGCGATTAAGCTTGCATAGTGTAGCGATTACACATATATAATATAGCGACGCCATATATATAATATAACGCAAGACGCCCTGCGCACTGGCGAGACGGTTGTGGAGACGAGCTGTTTAGAAGAAATATTACGTTCAAAAAAGATTATTACAGAACACGACAAATACAAATGAAAAGATCAATTCTGCTGATGTCACTATTTATGCTGACATCCATTATGGCGCATGCCATACCTGCACGCCCAGGGATCTGGCGCACCATCACACTTAAAGACGGCACCACAGTGAAGGCAATGCTAAAGGGTGACGAGACCATGAACTTCTACGAAGACAAGGAAGGCAACGTCTACATGTCCAACCCCGACGGCACTTTCTCACTCACCGCACGCGAAGCACTCAGCAAAGAGGCAAGCGTAAGATATGCACGCCGCAACGCCAGAGAAGCCAGCGGACAGAAACGCGTGGCAGATGTCGGCAAACAGTACATCGGCAACAAGCGTTGTCTCATACTGCTGGCAGAATTCCCAGACATGAAATTCAAAGAAAATCACGGACAGAAGTTCTACAACGACGTGATGAACAAGGAGGGATTCACCAACGACGACGGCTTCGTGGGCAGCGTGAAGGACTACTTCCTCGCACAGAGCGATGGCAAATTCAACCTCACATTCGACGTTAAAGGCCCGTACATGATGTCGCAGAACTACGGCTACTATGGTCAAGATGTCGGCAACACAGACAGCAACGACGCCCACGCCATGGACATGGTGAAGGAAGCCTGCGCCCAAGCCAACGCCGAAGGGGTCGATTTCTCACAATATGACTGGTACGGCGACGGCGATGTAGACCTCGTTTACGTCATCTACGCAGGCTACGGACAAGCCACTGGAGGCGATGCCAACACCATTTGGCCGCACGCAAGACGTGGCGCATGGATTAGTTCATACGGCGGAAAACAGCAGCGCCAGTACGCATGCAGCAACGAGCTCAACGGCGACAGCGGCAGCCATCCGGCAGGAATCGGCACCATCTGCCACGAATTCTCCCACTGTCTCGGCTACCCCGACATGTACGACTGTACCTATAGCGGCATACACAGCATGGGAACATGGGACATCATGTGCAGCGGTAGCTACAATGGCAACTCCTTCCGCCCCGCAGGCTACACGGCATACGAGAAGTGGGTGGCAGGCTGGCTTACCCCGACCGAGCTCAGCACCAGCGATGTGGCTGTGAAAGGACTGAAGGCTCTGTCTGAGGGCGGCGGCGCATACGTCATACACAACGACGGCAACCGCGACGAATTCTATATGCTCGAGAACCGCCAACAGACTGGATGGGACACAGAACTGCCTGGCAGCGGACTGCTCATCACACACATCGACTACGACGCTAGGGCTTGGGCAAGAAATACTGTCAACACCACCGCCTCGCATCTGCGTTGCGCTGTAGTGCCCGCCGACCGCATATTAAACAACTATACGGAAGCCAACGACGCCTACCCCTATAATGGCAACAACAGTCTCACCTACGAGTCACGTCCTAAAGCCGTCGTTTACAACCAAAACACCGATGGCAGCAACCTGCTCAATCGTGGCGTGACAGACATCACCGCCAACGTCGACGGCACCATTTCGTTCAACTTTGTGGCAGACAGCAAGCCCGCTCCTCCCTCTGTAGTGAAAGAGACCGTGCTGCAGGAGACCTTCAACAAGTGCAACGGCAAGGGCGGCAACAACAACGAATGGGGAGTCCCCAGACCTGGCGGCAACTTCCTGCCCGACGTTGCAGGCTGGGAGACAGAAGACACCGACGTGCGTTGTGGCGCCAACAAGTGCGCTTTGTTCGGTCTGCGTGGCTACAGTCCCGACTTCAAGTCACCATCGTTCACGCTTAGCGGCGACGAGACTACCATCACAGTAAAGGTTGCACCGTTTGCATCTACAAAAGACCAGACATTCACTGTCTACCTCAACGACCAGCAGATAGGCTCTTACACACTGGCCAACGAGAAATGGAACACATTCGCCATGACCACAACGGTGAAGGGAAAGTGCCAGCTCAAGTTCTCCACATCAGAGCGCTTGTGGTTTGACGACCTTACAGTGGTACAGAAAATCGTCACATCAGGCATCGACAAAGTGACCGTGCAGCCTGTCCACAAGGCCGACAACCGCATCTATAGCATCAACGGCACGTTCGTCGGCACCGACTTCTCAGCTCTGCCCAAAGGCATCTACATCATGGGTGGAAAGAAGATTGTGAAGTAAAACAGCATTGTGACAACAAGCAATATGGACAATGGCCATTAATGAACGACACGCGTCGCCGATTAATGGCCATTTGTTTGACAACAAGCACACATATTCATAACATCATAATAAAACCCGAAGTCATGAAAGAAAACAGAATAACGCAACTGTTCGGAATAAGATATCCCATCATACAGGGAGGCATGGTGTGGTGCAGCGGCTGGCGCTTGGCGGCGGCAGTAAGCAACGCCGGCGGACTGGGACTGCTCGGCGCTGGGTCCATGCACCCCGAAACCCTCGTTGACCACATACGCAAGATGAAGACAGCGACGGACAAACCGTGGGGCGTGAACGTGCCGTTGATGTACCCTGAGATAGACCGGCTAATGCAAATATTAGTCGACGAAGGCGTGAAGATAGTGTTCACATCGGCAGGAAGCCCCAAGAAATACACCTCCATGCTACACGAAGCAGGCATGACCGTGGTACATGTAGTGCCGAGCAGCAAGCTGGCGGTGAAATGTGAGCAGGCAGGTGTCGACGCCATCGTGGCAGAAGGCTTCGAAGCCGGCGGCCACAACGGCAAGGAAGAGACCACCACCCTGTCGCTGATTCCAGCCGTCTGCGACGCCGTCACCATTCCCGTCATCGCCGCAGGAGGCATCGCCACAGGCAGACAGATGCTCGCAGCTATAGCGCTTGGCGCCGAAGGAGTGCAGCTTGGCACCGCCTTCGCGTTATGTGCCGAAAGCTCCGCCAGCGACGCCTTTAAGCAGCGCTGCATCGAAGCAGGCGAGGGCGACACCATGTTGTGTCTCAAAGCCCTCTCCCCCACACGTCTGGTGCGCAACGCCCTCTACGACCGCATCGCCGAAGCAGAGCAGCAAGGCAATGTCACGAAAGAGCAATTGAAAGAAATACTCGGTCCGGCAGCCTCGAAACGCGGCATCTTCGAGGGCGACATCGAGAACGGAGAACTCGAAATAGGACAGTCTGCGGCATATATAAATAAGGTAAAAACGGCGGAAGAAACCATCTGCTCTCTTGTCAACGAATACGAAGAAAGAAAACAACAGCTGTGCGACCGCCTCGCCTAACATGTGTCGTAACGCCGAAAGACGGTACCATACATCATAGATAAAGGCTTGCCGCCCGATGCGCGACAACAAAAAAACAGGCTATGCCAATGTGCTTAACACACACGGCATAGCCTGTTTCTTTATATTAAAACCAATCGTTTCACCTTAGTTTCTGAACACCAATCCATCGGCGCCAGCATCGATCGTAATCGGCTTCTCACGGCTCACCTCGTCAGAAAGAATCTTCTTAGAGAGGTCGTTGAGCACCAGACGCTGTATGGCGCGCTTCACAGGACGAGCACCAAACTCAGGGTCGAAACCATCGTCGGCAAGGAAGTCTATAGCGGCAGGTGTCACTTCGAGCGTGAATCCCTGCGGCTCGAGCATCTTCTTCACGGCGTTTATCTGAAGCGTCACTACCTGTGCAATCTCCGGTTTGGTCAGAGGCAGGAACATAATGGTCTCGTCGATACGGTTGAGGAACTCTGGTCGGATGGTCTTCTTGAGCATCTCCATCACCTTAGCCTTAGTGTCGCCAATCACATGGTCGCGGTTCTGCGGCGTCATGCCGGCAAACTGAGCCTGTATGTACTGGCTACCGAGGTTTGAAGTCATGATGATGATAGTGTTCTTGAAGTTGACCGTACGTCCCTTGTTGTCTGTCAAGCGACCGTCATCGAGCACCTGCAACAAGATGTTGAACACGTCGGGATGAGCCTTTTCTATCTCATCGAACAGCACTACCGAGTATGGTTTGCGACGCACGGCTTCCGTAAGCTGGCCGCCTTCGTCATATCCTACATATCCCGGAGGCGCACCGATAAGACGTGACACGCTGAACTTCTCCTGGTATTCGCTCATGTCTATACGCGTCATCATGGTCTCGTCATTGAACAGATACTCTGCCAACGCCTTTGCAAGCTCAGTCTTACCGACACCCGTGGTGCCGAGGAAGATAAACGAAGCGATAGGACGCTTCGGGTCCTGCAAGCCAGCACGCGAACGGCGCACGGCATCGCTCACCGCACGTATAGCCTCGTCCTGACCTATGACACGCTTGTGCAACTCCTCCTCGAGGTGCAGCAATTTCTCACGTTCGCTCTGCATCATGCGCGTTACAGGTATGCCCGTCCAGCGGCTCACCACCTCGGCAATGTCGTCGGCAGTCACCTCTTCGCGAATCATAGCGTTGCCGTCCTGCGTCGACTTCAACTGGTTCTGTATGCTCTTGATGTCGTCGTCGAGCTGCTTCAGTTTGCCATAGCGAATCTCAGCCACACGTTCGTAGTTGCCTTCGCGCTCTGCACGCTCTGCCTCAAACTTCAGTTGCTCTATCTGCTGCTTGTCCTGCTGAATCTTGTTGACCAGTCCTTTCTCGCTCTCCCACTTTGCACGGAACGCACTTTCCTGGTCGCGAAGCTCAGCAATGTCTTTGTCAAGCTGCGCAATCTTGTCCTTGTCGTTCTCGCGTTTGATGGCTTCGCGCTCTATCTCGAGCTGCTTCAGCTTACGCGTTATCTCGTCAAGCTCCTCTGGAACAGAGTCACGTTCCATGCGGAGTTTGGCTGCTGCCTCGTCCATAAGGTCGATAGCCTTGTCTGGGAGGAAGCGGTCAGAGATGTAACGCTCCGACAGTTTCACGGCAGCTATGCACGCATCGTCCTGAATACGCACCTTGTGGTGGTTCTCGTAACGCTCCTTCAAGCCACGCAGTATAGATATTGCAGACAGCTCATCAGGCTCGTCCACCATCACTGTCTGGAACCGACGCTCCAGCGCCTTGTCCTTTTCAAAGTATTTCTGATATTCGTTGAGCGTGGTGGCACCGATACTTCTCAGTTCGCCACGAGCCAGTGCAGGCTTCAAGATGTTGGCAGCGTCCATCGCGCCCTCGCCACCTCCGGCACCCACGAGAGTGTGAATCTCGTCGATAAAGAGTATGATGCGACCGTCGCTATTGGTCACCTCCTTGATGACACTCTTCAGTCGCTCCTCAAATTCGCCCTTATACTTGGCGCCAGCGACCAGCGCTCCCATGTCGAGCGAGTAGAGTTGCTTGTCTTTAAGGTTTTCAGGCACGTCACCACGCACAATGCGCTCGGCGAGACCCTCTACTATTGCTGTCTTACCCGTACCCGGTTCACCTATCAAGATAGGGTTGTTCTTCGTGCGGCGCGACAATATCTGAAGCACGCGACGAATCTCCTCGTCACGTCCAATCACCGGGTCGAGCTTGCCTTGACGGGCTTCCTCTACGAGGTTTTTGGCATATTTAGACAGACTCTGGTAGTTTTCGTCACCCGACTGCGACTGCACCTTCTGCCCCTGGCGCAACTCCTGTATCGCCTTCACGGTCTCTGCCTCGGTCATGCCAGCGTCTTTGAGTATGCGGCTGGCGGTGCTGCTGACCTGAAGAAGTGCAAGCAGAATCGGCTCTACGCTCGTAAACTCGTCGCCATTTTTCGTTGCGAAGTCCTGCGCACGCTGCAACACGTTGTTGGCGTCGTTGCTAAGATAAGGCTGTCCGCCCTGAACGCGCGGCAGACGCTGTATCTCCGAGTCTACCACCGTGTCTATCTGCGTGGCATTAACACCCAGTTTCTGAAAGATATAGGTGGCTACATCCTTTGCCTTCGTCATCACACCTTTCAGCAAGTGTACTGGTTCAATGCTCTGTTGGCCGTTGCGTTGAGCCGTGTTCACAGCCTCTTGCACCACCTCCTGAGCCTTGATTGTAAATTTGTCAAATGTCATATTGATTCTCCTTTCTTTGTTTTATTCTTATTTTCAGATTCCATTTAAGCGGACGACCTATCTCGTTGCGATAGGCAACACATCTTACTACAATGAGCAACACATGTCTGCAAGTCTGCTTTCACTACACGAAAGCACAAACTGCATGCCCGCAACGCGATGCAGACAAAATGACACAACGCACCGACAAAATGACAATTGCCCAACTTAAACAGCCTTAACCCAGCACTTTCCACTTATTTTCATTACCTTTGCACACATTATAAAACCAAACTAAACATAACAACGACGACAACAACAAACCTCACATCGCGGCAGACGCAACGCCACTGGTAAAGCGCAGCCGCAACACAAACCAACTAATTATATAAAAAATGAAACAACAACGCATTGCATTTCTCGACTACGTACGCGTGTTCGCCTGCTTCCTTGTCATTCTCGTACACGCCAGCGAAAACTTCTACGGAGCCGAAGGGTCTACAGATATGGCAGGGCCGCAGTCGTTTCTGCACAACGAGGCAGACCGTCTGTGGGTGTCGGTATATGACGGATTCTCCCGCATGTCGGTCCCTCTGTTCATCATAGTGTCTGCCTTTCTGCTCGCTCCGATGAAGGCGGGCATGACGACTTGGGAGTTTTACCGCAAGCGCGCACTGCGCATACTGCCCCCTTTCTTCGTTTTCATGGTGATATACAGCATCATTCCCGTGTTGCGCGACCAGGCAGACGCCGCCATCACCGCCCGCGACCTGTCACGCATACTGCTCAACTTCCCCACCCTGGCGGGTCATCTGTGGTTCATGTACCCCCTGTTCGGCCTTTACCTCTTCATACCGGTCATTTCGCCGTGGCTGAACAAAGCTACAGAAAAGGAAGAACGATTTTTCATAATACTATTTCTCATATCGACCTGCATGCCGTTCCTCAACCGCTGGTTTGGCGAACTGTGGGGTCAATGCTTCTGGAACGAGTACCACATGTTGTGGTATTTCTCCGGCTATCTGGGCTATCTGGTCACCGCCCACTACATACGCACACACATAACGTGGAGCCGTAAGACGCGCCTGACGGTGGGATTTGCCGGCATGATTGTAGGAGCAGCGCTCACAATATGGTCGTTTTACGTGCAGGCGGTGCCTGGTGTGACGCTCTCTACACCCGAGATAGAGATAGGATGGTGTTTCTGCACCATAAACTGCGTGATGCTCACCACCGGCACATTCCTCATATTCACGTGCATAGACAAGCCGCTACGCATAATAACCGACATCTCAAAGATGAGCTACGGCATGTATCTCATGCACATCATACTGCTCGGCAAGTGGGTCATACTGTACAAGCAGACCCTCGCCCTGCCCACCGTGGCAGCCATACCAGCCATAGCGCTGACCACATTTGTGTGCTGCTACGTCACGACAAAGCTCATCTCGCTGCTACCCCACAGCAAGTGGGTGATAGGCTGACATAGCGACGGCACACCCATCAGACACAAGACAACTCCATGAACTTCCCCAACATCAACGACAAAGAGATTCTGCGCATCGCCCTGCCCGCCATCGCAGCCAACATAACCGTGCCGCTGCTCGGACTGGTGGACGTGGCTATAACCGGCCATCTGGGCAACGCGGCATACATCGGCGCCATAGCCGTGGGCAGCATGATATTCAACGTCGTGTATTGGGTGTTCGGATTCCTACGCATGGGCACCAGCGGCATGGCGTCGCAAGCCTACGGACGGGGTGACACGGCAGAGGCATTGAACCTGCTGGCACGCGGACTGTGTGCCGGACTCACCGTGGCAGGCGTCGTGCTGGTGCTACAACGCCCGTTGCTCACGCTCGCCCTGACGGTCATCGGGGCAAACACTGACCTGCTGCCGCTGGTCAACACCTACTTCGACATCTGCGTGTGGGGCGCGCCAGCCATGCTGTGTCTCTACGCCCTCACGGGGTGGTTCATCGGCATGCAGGACACACGCGTGACCATGGCTGCCAGCATCGTGCAAAACATAGTAAACATTGTGGCGAGCCTGACGCTGGTCTACGGCTTCGGGATGAAGATTGAAGGTGTCGCCACGGGCACACTCATAGCTCAATATGCGGGCCTGCTCACGGCATTGGCGTTTTTCGTTGCGAGGTTCGATAGCAAGATTCGCCTCATCGACATAAGGGAAGTGATGCGCAGTGAGGCGTTGTTGCGATTTTTCAACGTCAACCGCAACATCTTCATACGCACACTGTTCATAGTAGCGGTGAACCTGTTTTTTGTGTCGGCAGGAGCGACACACGGCACCTTGACACTGGCTGTCAACACCCTGCTCATGCAGTTGTTCACACTGTTCTCATACGTCATGGACGGCTTCGCAAACGCTGGCGAAGCCCTTTGCGGCAAATACACGGGAGCCGACGACCGCGGCGCCTTCTTCGCGACAGTGAAGAGGCTGTTCGCATGGGGCGCGGCGCTCACCGTGGCTTATACCGCGGTCTACGCATTAGGTGGCAGCGCATTTCTCGCACTGCTCACCGACGACAGCCAAGTGTTACACGCTGCCGGCGAATATCTGCCGTGGGCTATAGCCATACCTGCCGCTGGCGTGGCTGCCTTTGTGTGGGACGGCGTGTTTATCGGCACAACCGACACGCGAGGCATGCTCGTCTCGTCTGCCGTGTCTGCCCTCCTGTTCTTCGGCATTTACCTCCTTGCCTCCCCCACACTCCACAACCACGGTCTGTGGCTCGCCTTCATAGCCTATCTGTTGGCAAGGGGCGTGGTGCAGACGATCATATTTAGGAACAAGAACAGATAACATTAAAAACTTCAATAAAAACACTATCAGGAAGCGACACATACGCCCTGATTTTGTCTTTAGGCTCAAGTGACAAAATGATAGTGCCCTTTTGGGCTTGCCACTACGGCCTAATGACGACGCCATTAAGCCCTAATGACAAGGTCAAAGGGGCCTAATGGGAGAAACAATAAGGTTTTAACAGACGTTAAGAATTGGCGTCACATTTTGCGAAGAAAACATAGCAAAATGTCACGAAAACCGCCTTTTCACAAACAATGCTACATGGCGAAAAACGCCACCCACATCAGTTGAACATCTGAAGCAGCGGCGTCATGAAGCGCGTGAGACTCTGTGGCCGCACAGCGCCGCCGTAGGTCGTGCGGTTTCGGGAGTACGCCACGAGCACACGGCGCGTCGCACGGGTGATGGCGACATAAAACTTGCGGGCGTCTTCTGCCAGACTCGCAGGGTTGTTTTGCGAGTAATAGTTGGGCCAACGGCCGTCTACGGCGTCGAACACTATCACGTTGTCAAACTCAAGACCCTTTGCCTTGTGTACCGTGGTCACGAACACGCGCTCTGACAAGCTGTGGCTGTTGCAAAGGTCTGCCTCCTTCATGGTGTTCAGCTCCATGACATGCGCCGACAGCTGCTCTATGAGCGACGGCTCGGCAGCGGCGTCGAGCAGCTCACAAGAGAGGTAGTCGACGACATGGCGCAAGCCTTCTATATCTTCGATGCGCTTCTCCTGAATCTGCAACTCATAAAAGCGCAGCAGCTCTGACACAAGGGCAGGACGGGCTTCAGACGGCGCACACCGCACATACAGCTGCTCACGCGCCGCACGATAGGAGTCGGCGTAAGTGGCACGGAACACATTGGCGCGACGTGTCACCCTGTCTTGCGCCATGAACTCGCGCTGGGCGTCGACCATCGCTGCCGCCTTGTCGCGGCAATACGCCACGAGGCTACACGTCGCGTTGACGTCTTCGTCGGCGAGGTGGGAGTTGGTGCCAGCGAGATGGAGCGCTGCCAACAGCGACTTGAGCTTATACACCTTCAGCCCCGGCTCTATCAGCCTGACGACTTTAAGCGAGTCGAAATATGTCGGACACGCCCTATGGAGGTCTATGTCGGGACAGTAGCGACGCAGATTGTGGTCGAGTATGTTGTAGTCGTAGTCGGCATTGTGGCCGAGCAGTGGCAGGTCGCCGACATAACTGATGAAGCGGCGCAGTGCCTCGGCAGGCTCGAGCAGCGTGTGGTGCTTCATCTCCTCGACGATAGGGTTGTCTATATCGCCGAGCTTTGCTGGCACAGGCCGCGTGGTCTTTATAAAAAGCGACAGCGCTGAGCCTTCCACGATGTGGCCGCGACACATCTTCACTGCCGCAATCTGTACTATGTCGTCTTCAAAAACGTTAAGACCGGTGGTCTCGGTGTCAAACACCACCATCTCGCCAGCGTCGCATGCGCCGACGAAGTCTTGTATGTAGGTGCCGCCATCGGTGCGCAAATAGTCTGACGGCAAGATGGCACGGTTGAGCGAGGCACGCACGAAGTTGCGGGCGGCATAGCCCTGTTCAAAGACACGCAGACCCTTGAGCAGACGCGACCACGACAGAAAATCTTGGTCGCGCGTTATGACGTTGAGATGGGCGAGCAGCAGTTTCATGCCCGGCGAGGAGAAAAGGTCGGAGCCAGACACCTTGAAGTGGGGTATGCCTGCCTCTGTCAGCGCGTGCCCTACCTCATCGGCATCGTGGTTGGCGCTCACGATGACCGCCGTGGTGTCGCTGTCTGATGCCTGCAAGTAGCCGCGTGTGCGTGCCACCACGTCGAGCAGCTCGGCGCCGTAGTTTTCACTTTCCATTATCGTGAGGTCGGAGGGTTCACCCTTCTGGTCGTTGTCCGACGCTGGAAGCAGCGCCTTGTCGATGTGTAGCACCTCGGCAGCATAGACGTTGAAGACGTTGAGCAGATAGCTGCGCGACCGATGGTTGACGGTGAGGTGGTGGATGTTGCCGCTGCAACGTGTCTTCAGCATGTCGAGCGTTGAGAGTTTGGCACCCATAAACGAGAAGATGGCTTGCTGCTCGTCGCCGAGATACATCACCGTGTGTACCTCGTCGGCAGCAAACAGGTCGATAAGGGCGAGCTGTAGGGCGTTGAGGTCCTGCACCTCGTCTACCTGTATCCACGGGTAGTGGCGGTAACGGACTGGACCATCGGCGTCTGCACCGCCGACAGACGAAGCCGTTGACGCGGCTGACGGCACGGGGTGATTGCCTGCCAGCGCCTGCCGCTCCTCCACCAGCGCGTCATACGACATCAAGAGCAGGTCTTCAAAGTCGAGCAACTGGTTGTCACGCTTGTACTTTTCGTATTGGCAGGCGTAATACATCTTGTCCAACAGACGTCCGACAGCCACCACTTCGCCGTAGTCGTAGCCACCGCTATGAAGCGAGTCGCGGTAGAAGGCAGAACGCAGATAGATGTCGGTCATGATCTGGGGTGAGAACGTCATGCCGTGGACACGGCACACCGCGTTCATGGCGGCGATGTCTTCTGCCGTCAGACACTCTGGGTGCAGGCGTAGCTCGCGGGGATGTGAGTGCATAATCTGGTGCATCAGCCCACACAGATGAAACACCCCGGCGTAGACACGGCGGCGGTTGAAGTTCTCTGCCACGCTCATCTCGTCTTCTTGCATGAACCGCGCGAGTATGCTTATGGCGTCGTCTTCGTCGATGACCGATGTCTCGGTCGCCACGATGCCATTGTCGAACAGGAACTTGGAACAGAAGCGATGAACGTTGCCAACATAGACGTCGGAGGTGTCGTCGCCACCGAGATTCTGCGCCATGCGCTCACCCATGCCACGCGCCGCGCGGTTGGTAAAGGTGAGACACAGCATGTCGGCATAAGCCACACCAGCAGCATGGGCGTGACGTATGCGCTCGGTCAGTATTTGGGTTTTGCCACAGCCCGGAGGGGCGAGCACCAGATGGCGTCCGCCACTCGCCTCTATCACTTCTTGTTGACAGGAATCGTACATCGTTGTTTCTGTGTTTTCAGATTATCGGAAAAGTAGGCTAAGCGACAAAAGACAATGGGTCGCTTACGCCCACACTATGTTTTTGGCAGTCTGCCTCTTACTTCTCAAACTCCAGTTCGCCGAAGAATTCTGGACAATGGAAGTTGGGACGCGGCAGTTCTATGGGGTTCCAGGAGAGATAATGCGGCTTGCGCAGCTTGTCACCGCACTTGTAGAAGTTGGCGCGTATGGTGCGTCCGGCAAAGCCTTTGATGCTGCTTTTAAAGAACGCCGATGCTGGAATCATCATCACCAACTCCCAAACGGGTGGCGCATCCTGCTCGGCGAACGGACCGCGGCCAAGCGTAGACCAACGCTTCACGGTGTCGAGCACCTGCTGTGACGCACGCTCGCGGTTCTTGCGCTCTGCTCCCGCACCGATGAGCATCTGTCCGGCACAGTTGCACTCTATGTTGTAGTAGACGCCATCGCCAGCGGGTATGGAGAAGAACTCGCAGCAGGAGTCTTCCCACACATTGCCGTTGTCGGCAGCGACAGCCTGCACGCTGTCTTCCTCCACACGGTAGTGGAGCAACAAGGTGGTGTCGGCATGTGCCACACGCACCTCTACCTTCGGGGTGTAAGGGAAGGCATCGGGCCAGTTGTTTGTGCCAATGGCTACAAATTCCACGTTCTCTGCATCGAGCAGTGCTGGCACATCTTGTGGCTGCTCTGGCAACATGGTTGCCTCTACATGTTTTGCAACTATCTTCTTCATATCAATACTTGTCTTGGTTTAACCCCAATCGCTCATCCGAAAGGACCGGCTTGGCGACATGTCGAAATGGCGGTGATGAGGTCATGTGTTCGTATAAAAAGAAAAAGGCAGGTATTCCGCCGACACCGACCGAGGCCAGGTGCCGCTCAAAATATCTGCCTTTGGGAAATAACAGAATTAGAGGTTGTTCTTCTCTATGTCCTTGAAGTAGCGGTATGTGCTAACCTTCAGCTCGTCGGTAGCAGCCTCATCGCAAACGATGATGCCGTGCTGGTGCATCTGAAGCACGCTGATGGTCCACATTTGGGTAACGGGGCCCTCGACAGCTGCCTGCAGTGCGCGGGTCTTGTTGTGACCGTTAACGAGAATCATAACCTCACGGGCTGACATAACGGTACCTACGCCCACGGTAAGGGCTGTGGTGGGAACCTTCTTCACGTCGTTGTCGAAGAAACGAGAATTTGCCACGATGGTGTCGGTGGTAAGAGTTTTCTGGCGAGTGCGTGATGTAAGAGAAGAGCCCGGCTCGTTGAAGGCGATGTGTCCGTCGGGACCAATGCCGCCGATGAAGAGGTCGATGCCGCCTGCTTCTTCTATCATCTGCTCGTAATGAGCGCACTCTGCCTCCAGGTCTTCAGCGTTGCCGTTGAGAATGTGGATGTTCTCCTTCGGGCAGTCAACGTGGTTGAAGAAGTTGTTAGCCATGAATGAATGGTAGCTCTCGGGGTGCTCTACGGGCAGACCGACATATTCGTCCATGTTGAAAGTGAGAACGTTCTTAAACGACACGCGTCCCTGCTTGCATGCCTCGGCAAGATATTTGTACATGCCGATAGGAGATGAGCCTGTGGGCAGACCCAACACAAACTTGTGGTCGGGTGTGGGGTTGAACTTGTTGATTTTCTCGATTACATGCTCGGCAGCCCACTTAGAGAGCTGGTCGTAATTCTGTTCAATGATTAAACGCATAGTTTTTTTATTATTTGAGTGTTTTTAAGAAATACTCGTCTTACTGTTTCTTCTGTTTTGCCTCCTGCTCGGCTTTCCACTCTATGCCGTCGGTCTCATACCAGGGCAGCACTGTGTCGGGCCACAGGTGCTTTGCGTAGATCAGACCGTAGTGGTCGTAGAGCTTCACTAAGCGGTCGAGACGTGTCTTGAAGCCAGCAAAGTCTTTCTTTCCATTAGTCCAGTTCACGTCGGCAAGAGCTGCCATACGCGGCAAAATCTGATATTCGGCAATGCGCTCGGTGGGTACATACTCGGTCCAGAGGTTGGCCTGTATGCCCAAGAAGTGTGAACGTGTCTCAGCAGAGAGTGAGTCGGGAGTCGGGATGAAGGAATAAACTTTCTCTACCGACAGGTCACCGCCACAGAGTGTAGGCTCGTGTCTGCTGTTCTTTGCGTCCTGGCAATAGTCAAAATAGAAGTTAGAGGTCGGAGAAAGGATTACGTCGTGGCCCTTAGCTGCTGCCATAGCGCCAGAACGAACGTCACGCCAGCACATGATAGTGGCGCTCTGGTTGATTTCGCCTTCAAGTATTTCGTCCCATCCAATGATTCTACGACCCTTGGAGTTAACGAACTTTTCAATGCGGTTGGTGAAGTAACCCTGTGCTGTCTTGGGCACAAGGTTGTGCTCTGCCATAAGCTTCTTGCACTTCGGGCAGTTGCTCCAACGGTAGATGGGAGTCTCATCGCCACCGATATGGATGAAGGTTGAGGGGAAGATATCCATGACTTCTGCCAGCACATCCTCGCAGAAGGTGTAGACTTTCTCATTGCCCATGCACAGCACGTCGGTGTAGACGCCCCAACGCTTGCCCACCTCGTAAGGACCACCGGTACAGCCAAGCTCAGGATAAGCTGCCAATGCAGCCAGCATGTGGCCCGGCATGTCTATCTCGGGGATTACGGTGATGTAGCGCTTACGGGCATATTCTACAATCTCGCGAGCCTCTTCCTGAGTGTAGTATGCGCCATACTCTACGCCATCGTCGATGGTTGAGTTTGAGCCTACTACGGTTCCGGCACGCTTGCTGCCTATTGTGGCGAGCTTAGGATATTTCTTTATCTCGATGCGCCAGCCCTGGTCGTCTGTCAGGTGCCAGTGGAAACGGTTCATATTGTGCATGGCAATCAGGTCGATGAACTTCTTTACGAAGTCCACAGAGAAGAAGTGGCGTGAGCAGTCGAGCATCATGCCACGGTGTCCGAATGCCGGAGCGTCGTTGATAACTACTGCAGGAAGCTCCACCTTGTCGGTCTTTACAACAGGAAGTGACTTGCGCAGGGTCTGGATGCCATAGAACACGCCACACGGAGTGCTTGCTGCGATGGTAACACCACGCTTGCCATCAACGGTAAGAGTGTAAGCCTCGTCGCCAACTACCTTCTTGTCAAGCACGAGACGGATGGCAGCGCCCTTCACCTTGTCGGTGGTTGAAGCGAGCTCTATGCCCGTTACGTCTTTCAGATAATCGATAAGGAACTGCGCATTCTGCTTCATGGCCTCATCACCCTGGGGATAAGCCACTACAACATCTTTCGTCAATTCAAACGATCCACGCTCAAGGAGGGTAACTTTCTGTGGCAATGGCACGACATTATAGTCGGCAACATCGGCAGCAAAAGCCACACCGCTGCCGAGCGTCATTAACATCATAACGCAAATAAAGAAATTCTTTTTCATATAGGTTTTATTAAACATACACAAATTACTTGTAAATTGAGTCAAAAAGTTGTTGAGATAAACAGCCCGTCTTGTGCCGAAGCGCTACGCTAAGAGCCAAGATGCCGCCCATATTACGTGCAAAGGTAGGCATTTTATCGCTAACTTGAAAACTTTTGCAAACAAATTAAGGAGAATAGATACATTATGAGCACTCAACGATGAAATGTGAAGAAAAAAGGCGACAATGTCAATTTCTTTGAGTAAATTTGCAGTTTACAACGTCATCGCTATATTATGGTACGCGAAAAATAAAGATGTCATGGCGGATCTGGAAAGCAATAGCACACGAAAAGCAGAGACTTCTGTATGACGCCACACTATAGCGGCAACAGGAAAAAACTATAGCGGCAACAGGAAAAAACTATAGCGGTAATAGGAACAAACTGTAGCGACGAAAGAAATATACTATAGAAAAAACAGAAAAACATATAGATGAAAGAATTTGTAATATCCGAAGTGAAAGCAGAAACCGCCATATTGGTGGGCCTTATCACAAAGGAGCAAGACGAAGCAAAGACTAAAGAATATCTCGACGAGCTGGAATTTCTCGCCGACACAGCAGGAGCAGTAACCGTGAAGCGCTTCACACAGCGCGTCGGCGGACCGAGTTCCGTGACTTATGTCGGCTCAGGCAAGCTGGAAGAGATAAGACAATACATCAAAGACGAGGAAGAAGCAGAGCGCCCTATCGGTATGGTCATCTTCGATGATGAACTGTCTGCCAAGCAGATACGCAACATTGAGAAAGAGCTGGAGGTAAAGATTCTCGACCGTACATCGCTCATTCTCGACATATTCGCTATGCGTGCACAGACAGCGGCAGCCAAAACACAGGTCGAACTGGCACAATACCGCTACATGCTGCCACGTCTTCAGCGTCTGTGGACACACCTTGAGCGTCAGGGGGGCGGCTCAGGCTCGGGCGGAGGCAAAGGTAGCGTGGGCTTGCGCGGACCTGGTGAGACCCAGCTTGAGATGGACCGCCGTATTATTCTCGGCCGTATGAGCCTGCTAAAGGAACGCCTTGCCGAGATAGACAAGCAGAAAACCACACAGCGTAAGAACCGCGGCCGCATGATTCGCGTTGCACTGGTGGGCTATACAAACGTCGGCAAGAGCACCATCATGAACCTTATGGCCAAGAGCGAGGTGTTTGCAGAGAACAAACTCTTTGCTACCCTCGACACGACAGTGCGCAAAGTGGTGATTGAAAACCTCCCGTTCCTGCTTGCCGACACCGTAGGCTTCATTCGAAAGTTGCCTACCGACCTCGTCGACTCATTCAAATCGACGCTCGATGAGGTGCGCGAGGCAGATCTGTTGGTGCATGTTGTAGACATCTCCCACCCCGACTTTGAAGAACAAATCAACGTCGTGGAGAACACACTGAAGGAGTTAGGCTGCGCCGATAAGCCGTCTATGATTGTCTTCAACAAGATAGACAACTACACATGGGTAGAGAAGGAGGAAGACGACCTTACCCCTTGCACAAAAGAAAACGTCACTCTCGACGAGCTGCGCCGCACATGGATGGCGCGATTGGGAGAGAATTGCATCTTCATCTCAGCCCGCGAGAAGCAGAATATCGACGAGTTGCGCACCATACTATATAATAAGGTGCGCGAAATGCACGTACAAAAATATCCGTACAATGACTTCCTCTACCCCAAAATGGAGGAGTAAGCAGACACTATAAGCAACCAATGGCCGCAGCTCGGCTTACCAATAGCCACAGCTCCGCACCCCATCCATCCTCACCCCACAGACTAATAAGCGACATACAACACAACATAGCAATAAATACCAATAAGATATGGAGTACAGACAGCTTACAGAAGAAGAGATAAGACAACTTGAAGACAACAACTGCTGGGCAGAAGACTGGCAGCGTGTAACCGTGGCTGAAGAGTTTATGCCTAACTCTATAAAGAACGTAACGTTCTACGGCGACGTGAGACTCGGTGTGTTTGAGAAGACCGTCGAGGTGAGTCAAGGATTCCTCCGCCGCTCAGGTGTTTACAATGCCACACTCCGCAACGTCACCATCGGCAACAACAGCCTTATTGAGAACATAGGCAACTACATAAACAACTACGTCATCGGTTCCGACTGTTACATCTCCAACGTGTGCACAATGGAGACAACGGAAGGGGCGACATACGGTGAAGGCAACATCATAGCAGTGCTCAACGAAGTGGGCGACGGCAACGTGGTCTCATATCACGGACTTACCAGCCAGATAGCAGCACTCATGGTGAAGCACCATGACAACACAGCGTTTAAGAAAGCACTACGCCGTCTCATCGCCGAAAACATACAATGCACCGTGCCCGAGACTGGCACCATAGGCAATGACGTAAAGATTGTCAACACCAAAGAGGTAACCAACACCGTTGTCTACGACGACTGCGAGATAAACGGAGCCGCTCGAATCAGCGACTGCACCATCATGAGCTCGCCCGAAGCGAGCGTGTTCATAGGCACAGGAGTCATCTGCGAAAACTCCATCATAGCCCACGGCTCTTCCATTATCAACAGTGTGAAGATGCAAGACTGCTATGTCGGCGAAGCCTGCAAGCTCAGCAACGGCTTCACAGCGTCGCAGAGCGTGTTCTTCGCCAACAGTTACATGTCCAATGGCGAGGCATGTGCCGCCTTCTGCGGACCGTTCTCGGCAAGCCACCATAAGAGTTCGCTGCTCATCGGAGGCATGTTCTCGTTCTACAATGCAGGCTCGGCAACCAACTTCAGCAACCACGCCTACAAGATGGGACCCATGCATTACGGCACGATGGAGCGCGGTGCAAAGACCGCCAGCGGTGCTTACCTGCTCATGCCAGCACACATCGGCACCTTCTCCGTGTGCTTCGGCAAGCTGATGTACCACCCCGACACGCGCTCACTACCCTTTGCTTACCTCATAGCCTACGGCGACATCATGTATCTTGTGCCAGGCCGCAACCTCACCACCGTGGGTCTTTACCGCGACATACGCAAATGGCCGAAGCGTGACATGAGGTCCAAAGACAGTCGCAAGAGCATAGTAAACTTCGACTGGCTCAGCCCCTTCTCTGTAGGAGAGATATTGCAAGGCAAGAAGATACTTGAGCGTCTGCGCGAAGCATCGGGCGACAACGTGTCCACATACAACTACCACGAATACGTGATAAAGGCCTCATCGCTGCGCAAAGGCATCAAATACTACGACATAGCGCTGCGCATCTTCATGGGTGCCGTGCTCAAACGCCACGCCTTAGTAGAGCCGACATCGACCGTTGGCCCTGGAAAGTGGAACGACCTGTCCGGACTTCTCCTCCCCGACAGCGAGGAACAGAAGTTGGTCAGCGACATTGCCGACGGCACCATCGAGAGCGTTGACGAGATAACCGAGCGCTTCAACACCATCAACGACAACTACTCCGAGTATCGTTGGGCATGGGCTTACCGCATGATTCTCGACTACTACGGCCTCACCGAGATAACACCTGCCGACGCCGAGCGCATACATGCCGACTACATAACAGCCCGCCGCGCATGGATTGCAGAAATAAGGAAAGACGCAGAGAAGGAGTTCCAGCTCGGCGACGTGGAAGAAAGCGTGTTGCAAAACTTCATTTCGCAGCTCGATAAAGAGATAGATTTCGAGAATATGACATTATATAGTTAATGCCAAGACTATTTATAATAAAAGGGAAAGCCCCTTATAATAAAAAAGAAGGCTATATATAATAAAAGAGAAAGACCCATATAATAAATAAGAAGGCTATATATAATAAAAGGTAAAACCTCATATAATAAAAGGAAAGAACATATATAATAAAAACAAAGAACAAACATAAATAAAGGCGGAGCCACTGCGTTACGCCACAAAAATACTAACTACAATATGAAATTAAGACAACTATTCATTGCAGCAACAGTTGCACTCGGGCTCGGACTCTCGTTCCATGCCTCGGCCTACGACTACCAGTCTGTAAAGGGTGACATGATGCAAAGCCGCATCTACACACTTAAAAACGGCCTCACCGTCTATCTGTCTGTAAACAAAGAGAAGCCGCGCATCCAGACCTACATCGCCGTGCGCACGGGAAGCCGCAACGACCCGCACGAGACCACGGGTCTCGCCCACTACCTTGAGCACCTCATGTTCAAGGGCACACAGCAGTTCGGCACCTCCGACTACCAAAAAGAGCTGCCCTACCTCAACGACATCGAGCGCCGCTACGAGGAGTATCGCCTCGTCACCGACCCCGCACAGCGCAAGCTGCTCTACCACCAGATAGACAGCGTGTCGCAGTTGGCAGCACAGTACAACATACCCAACGAGTACGACAAGCTCATGTCATCTATCGGAGCAGAAGGTACCAACGCCTACACCTCCAACGATGTGACTTGCTACGTGGAGGACATACCCTCCAACGAGGTAGAGAACTGGGCACGCATACAGAGCGACCGTTTCCAGAACATGGTCATCCGCGGATTCCACACCGAGCTTGAAGCCGTGTATGAGGAGTACAACATATCGCTCGCCAAAGACTCACGCAAGGAGATTGCAGCCTACAACGCCAAGATGTACCCTGGCCATCCCTACGGCATGCAGACCACTCTCGGCACCGGTGAGCACCTAAAGAATCCTTCCATCACCAACATCAAAAACTACTTCAAGCGCTACTATTGCCCCAACAACGTGGCAATATGTATGTCTGGCGACTTCGATCCTGACCAGATGATAGCCACCATAGACAAGTATTTCGGCACATGGAAACCCAACCCCAACCTCACACGTCCCGAATATGCGCCCGTGCCCACGCTCACCGCACCCACAGACACCACCGTCATAGGCCAGGAGGCAGAGAACGTGATGCTCGGTTGGAAGTTTGAAGGAGCCGCCTCGCTGCAGCAAGACACCCTCGACGTCATCTCAGACATGCTGTCCAACGGCAAGGCCGGACTCTTCGACCTCAACCTCGACCAGAAGATGATGTACCTCGGCGGCGGAGCCTTCGCCTATCAGCTGGCAGAATATTCGTCGTTTATAGTTGAAGGTCTGCCTAAGGAAGGTCAGACGCTGGAGGAAGTACGCGACCTTATGCTCGGCGAGATAGCCAAGCTCAAGCGCGGCGAGTTCTCCGACGACCTCCTGCCGTCTGTCATCAACAACATGAAACTTGCCGCCTACAACGAGATGGAGAGCAACGACAGCCGCGCCAACAAGTTTGTCGACGCTTTCATCAACGGCAAGAAATGGAGCGATGTGGTAGGCCGCCTCGACCGAATCAGCCACATCACCAAGCAGCAGATTGTCGATTTTGCAAACCGCCACTTCCTCGACAACTACGTTGCAGTGTACAAGCGTCAGGGTGTAGACAACTCTGTGAAGAAGATTGACAAGCCGCAGATCACACCTATCCCCTCCAACCGCGACAAGCAGAGCGCCTTCGTGGCAGAGATAGTAAACTCAAAGGTAGAGCCTATCGCCCCCGTGTTCGTCGACTTCAAGCGCGACATCACCTTCGGCAAGACCAAGAAAGGCCTGCCCGTACAGTACATACAGAACAAGACCAACGGTCTGTTCGCCATGCAGTTCACTTTCGACTTCGGCACAGAAGCCGACAACCGTCTCAACCTCGCTGCTGGCTACCTCGACTACCTCGGCACCAACAACATGACAGCAGAGCAGCTCAAGCAGCAGTTCTACAAGCTCGCGTGCTCGTTCAAGGTGTCTGCGGGCCGCAACAAGACCAGAATCAGCCTCTCAGGACTTGACGAGAACAAGGAAGAAGCGCTAAAACTCATGGAGCAGTTCCTTGCCAACGCTAAGGTCGACGCTGCCGCATGGCAGCAGTTTGTGGCATTAGAGAAGAAGAGCCGCGAGGTGAACAAGCTCAACCAGAGCGCCAACTTCAGCGCACTATACAGCTACGGCATCTACGGCAAGTACAACCCCTACCGCAACCAGATGACCTATGCCGAGCTCGACAGCGCCAATCCCGCCGACCTCGTAAAGCTCATAACCACACTCTCGAACTACAAGCACAGCGTGCAGTACTACGGTCCTTCAGAGATGAAACAGGTCATCGCCCTCGTCGACAAGAACCACCGCACCGCCAAGAAGATGGGCGATGTGCCCGCTGGACATGAGTATGAAGAGCAGCTCATCACACAAAACGAGATTCTGCTCGCACCATACAACGCAAAGAACATATACATGCGCCAGTTCAACAACAGTGGCAAGCAGTGGACACCCGACCGCGAACCGCTCGCAGCCATGTTCAACGAGTACTTCGGCGGAGGCATGAACACCGTCGTGTTCCAGGAGTTGCGCGAGAGCCGCGGACTGGCTTACAACGCCTACGCAGCCTATGTCACTCCCTCACGCAAGGGCCATCCCGAGTTCGCGATGACACACATCATCTCGCAGAACGATAAGATGATGGACTGCATACACACCTTCAACGCCATCGTCGACAGCGTGCCGCAGTCGGAGCGCGCCTTCACACTTGCCAAGCAGGCACTGATGAAGCGCATAGCCACCGAGCGCACCACCAAGACCGCAATCTTCAGCAAGTACGCACAGGCACAGGAGCTCGGCATCGACTACGACATCAACCGCACCATCTACGAGGCTCTGCCCACCATCACACTGCAAGACATCGTGAAGTTTGAGCAGGAAAACATGGCGCACAAGCCCTACCGCTACGTCATACTCGGCGACGAGCAGAACCTCGACATCAAGTCTCTGGAGAAGATTGGTCCCATCAAGCGCATAAGCACAGAAGAGATATTCGGATATTAAGCATTTAAGTTTCGCCTGCCAATGGCAGGCTGACAGTTAACGAGCTAACAAGTTGACGAGCTGCTTGCTTTATAACTCAAATCTTTTTAACGAATAAGAGTAAGCTTAGGTAGCAGCTTGTCTACTCGTCCACTCGTTAACTACCAGCAAGTCAATGGCTTGCGAAACTCTAATAAACACAAAACAAAAAATCCGCCAATATGCCACGGCCCGTTCGTTAGGCCCACATATTGGCGGATTTTCGTGTTTAAGCGTCGCAAGACAGCGACCGATAGCACTTACACAAAGCGCCCCTTACTTCTCCTCCTTGCGCTGCAAATACTCTGCAAAGATGCGCGCCGCACTCTCAACCTTAGCGGCACAGGGGCGCGTCTTGTAATACTCAGCGGTACGTGCAGACGCCTCGTAGCTCGACTGCGCCTTCTCATGTCCCTTCAGACCGAGTATTTCGGCACAAATCAGCGACCCGTTCTGAGCCTTAGACTGTGCGAGCAGCTCCTGCACCACCTTATAGCAGGCAGACTTACCCTCGCGGTCGCTGCCCTCGGTCTGTCCGCAGTCGAGTCCGACAAGCGTCACTATGCCCGACACAGCGCCACACATCATGCGCAGACGCCCCACTCCGCCGCCGAAGCCAGCAGCAATGCGCTTTGCCATCGCGTCGTCGAGACCATACAGGTCGGCAAAGGCAGCCACCACAGACTGGCAGCAGCCGTAGCCCTGCATGAAGTTATCTACAGCGCGGTCTACGCGTTCTTGCAAATTGTCACTCAGTTTCATATCTATCTTACAATTAGTTTTAAAGTTCAAAAAAACACGTTCTTTCCAAACAGACAGACACTTCACTTGCCCACATACTGCTTGAAGAAGCGCCACAACTCCTGTCCCGTGTCCATGTCGGCCGTGTGCCAACAGTGATCGCCACCAACCACCTCGTACAGCCACACGTCACAACCGTTGTCGCCACCGAGGAAGCTGTGCTTCACGACACGGTGTCCGTTTGACGGTGTGCGTGCCGGCAGCTCCTCCACCTGTTCGTGCGTGCAGCGGTTAAGAGCCACCATACGCCCCACGGCTATGGGCACAGGCAGGTACGCGTTCCACCCACCGCGGTTGTCAATGTCGCCAGTCCACTCCGACACCCGGTCTTCCGTGCCGTGTATCTCCATAAAGGGCACCTGTCGCTGCGGCGTAAATTGCTTGTACATCCACACCAACGTCAGTCCTGCCACCGACCCTATGGCTTTAAACACGCGGCGGTTGCTGTAAGCCATGAGGTAGCACATCTCGCCACCATTGGACATGCCGGTAAGGAAAGCGTCGGTCGGACTAAGTTTGTGTTTGCGCTGCAGATGGCGCACGAGGCGGCACAAGTCGTCGACATCGTCGACCTGCCACCCTTTCTGCATGGGGTAGCCCACGTTCCAACCGCGCACACCAGTAGGGTCTTTCAGTCCCTGCGGCACACACAAGGCAAAGCCCTCGGCGCGCGCTATGCTGTCCATGCAGGTCACAGGGTCGATGTCGCAATTATAACCATGCAGCAGCACCACCAGCGGCGTGTGGCCGTCGGTGTGGCGTGGCAGCACAAGGCGGTAGCGGCGCATATTGCCATTTATCTTTACAGAGTCCATAGTCTCAATAGAAGCGCTCTCGGTCTGTGCCGACACAGGCATGACAGCCAGCAGCATGAGGAGCGACAGTAGCAAAAATCTGATTTTCATAAAGCAATGTAGTTTTAATAGTAAACAGATGCAAAGATAGCGTTTTGTTTCATATTTTAGCGTTTTTTTCTTCTCCATTTGGATAAAAAAAGTAAATTTCACCTATTCCTAACGACTTCGACTACGTTGACGACATCGACGATTAGGAAAGCAGCGACAGGTGCTGACGCCACCTCTGACAACCGCTGCATATTTATACGACATAGCGATTAACACCCAACACCGTTTCCAAAGGGGTCCTTTGACAAAAAGAAAGGGCCCCTTTGTCGTTTCCATTAGGCCCGTTTGACGTCGTCACTACGGCCCTTTGACATCGCCACTACGGCCCTTTGGCAAAGGCGCCGAGGTTTTAACATCTGTTAATAAAACAGTTTTCCAAAACCCGTCTTTTTCTGACAAAAAGTTAGCGCATACGCCTTTTTACTTACACCGTGCAAATATGGCTTACAGACTGCGTTTTTCATAAATATGCAACGCTACGTATAATTATTCACCTCACACCCTACGTAACTTGCAGTGCGCCAACTGATTCAAGTCAATTTTCATACACCGCCGTAGCGAAACGAACAAAATATATTCACATTTGTTTGCATAATATGCTATAAAATCAGTAACTTTGCACCCGACTTACAGAGCGTAGGTTAAGGGGTGTCCGAGGTTTCGGGCTGAGATTATACCCTCATACTTGATCCGGGTAATGCCGGCGAAAGGATTGCAAGGTACATAAAAAGTGCCCCTTTTTGTGTGTTTTTTTATTTCATATTTCAGGAAAGCAAAATGAAAAGAACTGTTAGCATTGCGTTTGCATCGGCTTGCGCACTGTATGCACACGTCGCTATGGCACAGCAGACCATAGACACGATGAAGGTGCAGCAGGTCAGCGAAGTGGTGGTTAAGGCTGTGAGAGCCTCAAAGAACGCTCCGTTTGCCGTGGCAAACATCAAGAAATCAGAACTTCAGAACTTCTCACGTACAGGCAAGGAACTGCCGTTCCTCTTCGCACGCACACCAGGTGTGCTGGCATGGAGCGACAACGGCATAGGCGTGGGCAACGCTTACATACGTATGCGTGGCGCTGCCGCAAGCCGCATCAACGTGACACTCGACGGCGTGGCACTCAACTCGCCTGAAGACCAGAGCGTGTTCTGGGCAAACATGAACAGCTACAGCGCCTTGATGGGTAGCGCACAGATACAGCGCGGCGTAGGCACGTCGACCAACGGCGACGGCGCTTTCGGTGGCTCCATATCACTGGCTACTGCCGCTCCGAGCGTCATGCCCAGCTTCGAGCTTACCACTTCTTACGGTTCATACGGCACCTACAACGCTGGTGCAAACTTCTCTACAGGTCTGCTCTGGAACCACCTCATCTTCGACGGTGCCTACCACGAGAGCGCCACACAGGGATTTGTACACGGCACCGACGGCCGCTCAGGATCTTACTACGGTGGTCTGACATGGCTTGGCGACAACTTCCAGATTCGCTACAAAAACATCGGCAACTTTGAGAAGACAGGACAGGCGTGGAACGGTGTGCTCACAAGCGACTACAACACCAACGGCGTGTTCCCCAACATCAACTCTTACAAGGACCTGTGGAACGCAGGACTGGGACGTGTCAACACCCTCGTTGAAGACGTGGTGTACGACGCCGACGCTTGGGCTGAGGGCAACTACACTGTGAAGCCATACATGACACGCGACGGAAAGAAGTGGGACAAGACTACCGACAACTTCTACCAGAACCACAACATACTGTCGTTTGCATGGACCCCGTCAGAGCATTGGAGCCACAATATGGCACTCCACTACACCTACGGACGTGGCTATTACAAGGAGTTCAAGAAGTCGACATCGCTGGCTAAGAAGTTTGGCTTGCCTGAGGACAAGGACCTCAAAGACGACGCTATACGCAAGAAGGGTCTGACACAGAACTGCTACGGCATGGTCTACAACGTGAACTTCAAAAACGACAACTGGGATGTCATCGGCGGTGTGAACCTGCAGCAGTTCAGCTGCAACCACTGGGGCTACGTCACCTACATTGGCAGCCAGACGCTGGAGCAGAAATATCTTAGCAACGGCAAGTACAAATACTACGATTCTGACGCCGACAAGTACGACTACAGCGGTTTCTTGAAAGCCACTTACAGCTTCCTCGACCACTGGAACGTGTTCGCCGACTTGCAGTATCGCTACGTAAAATACAAGACCGACGGTCTCAACGACCGCTTTGTAAAGAAGGACGGCAAGTACGTGAACCAGGAGCTGAACATCAACGACGACTTCAACTTCTTCAACCCGAAGGCTGGCGTAAGCTACACCAACGGCGGACACAAGGCTTATGCGTCTGTAGCGATGGCAAACCGCGAGCCAGAGCGTAACAACTACACCGACAACTACAACTATCCCTACCCGAAGAACGAGAAGGTGATAGACGTAGAGGCTGGCTACCAGTACGTGGGCAGCAACTGGAACGTGGGTGCAAACTTCTACTACATGGACTACGACAACCAGCTGGTGCAGACTGGTGAGCAGAGCGACATAGGCGAGGCACTGACCACCAACGTCAAGAAGTCGTACCGCATGGGCGTGGAACTGAACGCTGGATGGGCACCGCTGTCGTGGCTGTCTGTAGAGGGCAACGCCGCCCTGAGCAAGAACAAGATTAAGGACTTTGACGAGTTTGTAGAGAGCTGGGACGCATCTGAGAACTATGTACACCAGAACCACTACAGCAACTCTACACTGGCTTATTCGCCCTCGGCAATACTCAACGGATTCATCGACTTCCATCACAAGGGCTTCACTGCAACATGGCACACCAACTTCGTAAGCAAGCAGTACATAGACAACTCTGAAAGCGACGTGCGCTCACTGCCGTGCTACTCACAGAGCGACCTGCAGCTGCGCTACACGAGCGATGTGACAAAGGCAGCAGGCATCAAGAACGTGACCTTAGGACTGGACTTCAACAACGTGTTCAGCCGCCACTACGCTGCAAGTGGTAGCACCTGGTACGGCTGGTACACTGGTGGACAGCGCTATCAGGCCCTGGCATACGTGCCGATGGCAGGATTTAACGTGATGGGACACCTCACTCTGAAGTTCTAATATTTAATATAGAAGTTCTAACCTTTATATATAAGGGAGTTAACGGAAGTCTGACGGAAGTTAACTCCCTTACTTACTTCACTACGGTAAACTATGATTGACTATCTTTCTATCCATTGGCTTGACATACTGACGACAGTATTGGGCCTCATATATCTGCTGCTTGAGTATCGCGCAAGCATAGCACTGTGGATTGTCGGCATCGTCATGCCTGCCATGGACGTGTATCTATACTGGACACACGGGCTTTATGGCGACGCGGGCATGGCTGTCTACTACACCGTGGCAGCCGTCTATGGCTACGCTGTGTGGAAGTTTGGAAGCAAAAAGGGACAGACGAAGGGCGAGGATATGCCTATAACACATTTCCGACGCAGCCTCATCGTACCCGCTACAGCCTTCTTTGCCGTGGCATGGGCACTGACCTACTGGGTGCTTGTGACATATACCAACAGCACTATACCGCTCTGCGACTCGTTCACCAACGCTCTGAGCTTCGTGGGTCTGTGGGCTTTGTCGCGCAAATACATAGAGCAGTGGCTGTTCTGGCTTGTGGTAGACATGATAAGTTGCTATCTGTATGTGACTAAGGGCATCCCATTCAAGGCAGGACTCTACGGTCTTTACTCTGTGGTGGCAGTCATGGGATATTTCAAGTGGAAGAAGATGATGGTGGAAAGTAAGGCGTAAGGCTTTATAAACAAAAACGAAATGGAAGCAAACAGTGCAAACAACATCGGGCAGACGACATCGGGTGGCGGAAAATTCGACGCCGTGATTCTCTGCGACGGCGACTTCCCGTCACATCCAAACGCACTCGCAGTGCTACGCAACGCCAAATATCTGTGTTGCTGCGACGGGGCAGGCATGCGCTGCATGGAAGACCACGGCATAACGCCCGACGCCATTGTGGGCGACGGCGACTCACTGCCTACGGAGTTTAAGCAGCGACACAAGGACATATTGCACATGATAAGCGAACAGGAGTTCAACGACATGACGAAGGCGACACGCTTCTGCATGAGCCGCGGGGCAAAGCGCATAGCCTACCTCGGAGCCACAGGCAAGCGCGAAGACCACTCTATGGGCAACATCGCCCTGCTCGCCTACTACCTCGACACGCTACATATCGACTCCACAATGTTTACCGACCACGGACTGTTCACGCCAGTTTCTGGCAGCCACGTGTTCCGTTCGTTCATACGACAGCAGGTCAGCATCTTCAACATAAGCTGCTCCAAGCTCACAAGCGACGGCCTGCGGTGGCAGTGTTTCCCCTACAAGCAGCTGTGGCAAGGGACTCTCAACGAGGCTGAAGGCGACTCTTTCACCCTACATGGAGACGGTACATACATCGTGTTTCAGACTTACGAAACGAAGAAATAAGACGAAGAAGTGGGCTAAGAGGTCCACTTCTTTTGCTTTCATGGGCATAGATTTAAATTAATTTCTCACGCTCTCAGGTGATAAAATAGCCACTATTTGCTTCTGTTAATCGATTTTTTACACTACCTTTGCAGGCGTTTTGTCAGATGACAAGACGTTTTTTTATTTATAAACACTTTAATTTTTATGTTCAAACAGAGATTCAACAAGCTCCAAGCCCTGCGCTTCAAGCAATTCACACGCAACGGCTACGCTCTGTTCAGCTGTCTGGGCAAGGAGGTGATTGTATGCACACTCAGTGTGACAACACTCGCCAACGCCAAGGCCAAAGGCGTCAGCACACACGAAGCTGTAGCCGTAGACTCGCTCGGACGACAGGAGGTGAAGCTTGACGAGGTGATCGTCACTGGCTCACGAGCTCCGCTGACTGCCATACAGTCGGCAAAGATTGTTTCTGTTATCACACGCGACGACATTGAGCGTGCGCCAGCAGAAACGGTAAACGACCTTCTTAAATTAGCCATCGGCGTGGATGTCCGTCAACGCGGAGGCTTTGGTGTACAGACGGACATCTCCATCAACGGCGGCACAAGCGACCAGATTACCATTCTATTGAATGGCATCAACATTTCAAGCCCGCAGACTGGTCACAACGCAGCCGACTTCCCTGTAGACATGGCGGACATCGAGCGAATAGAAATACTCGAGGGTTCGGCAGCGCGCGTGTTCGGCAGCTCTGCCTTCAACGGCGCAATCAACATCGTGACACGTCGCGAACACAAAAGCGGCGTCACTCTGTCAGCAGAAGGAGGCTCCTTCGGCACATGGGGAGCAAACGGACGAGCAGCACTGACAACGGGCGTTGTGACTAACAGCCTGAGCGGTGGCTATCGTCAAAGCGACGGCGGAACGCTGCACAGCGACTTCAAACGCCGACAGATGTTCTACCAGGGCGACCTCGCATCGCAACACATCAATCTGCAATGGCAAGCGGGACTGTCATCGCAGGACTTCGGAGCGAACACTTTTTACAGCGCTAAATTCAACGACCAGTTTGAGGCAACACGACGTTTTCTCGCCTCACTGACAGGAACGATAAAGCCGTTTGACACGGATTGGCTGACGCTTCACCCGCAGATTTACTGGCATCGCGACTACGACCACTACCAACTCATAAGAGGAAAGGAGGGTGCTGCGGCAGGCGAAAACTACCACCGCACCGACGTCTATGGCGGCGGACTGACGGCAAACGTGTGCTGGATGCTCGGCACGACATCGGTTGGCGCCGACATACGACGCGAACACATTGTCAGCACTGCCTACGGCGACGAGCTGTCGCAGGACGAATGGATTGACATCAGTGGTTCTGACCGCAAATATTCGCGACGCGGCGACCGCACAAACACAAGTCTTTTCTTGGAACATAACATCATAGTAGGCGGACTGACGGTGTCGGCAGGTGTGATGGCAAACCGCAACACATGCCTCGACGGAGACTACCGTTTCTACCCAGGCGTGGACATCAGCTACCGCCCCGACAACCACTGGAAGATATATGCGTCATGGAACAAGGCGCTGCGCGTGCCTACTTACACCGACCTCTACGCCAAAAACTCGGTGCAGGTGGGTGACCTGGAGCTGAAACCTGAGCGCAACAGCACGTTCAAGGCAGGCACTCGCTATCGCACTCTTGGCTTTGCAGCGGTGCTCAGCGGATTCTACTCACACGGCACTAACATCATTGACTGGGTGTATGAGACCGCGGAAAGCAGAACCTATCATGCCCTCAACATCGGCAAACTCAACAACATGGGGTACTCGCTCGACGCTACACTCAACATCAATGAAATTATGCACAACCCGTTTGTGACTCGTCTGAAGGCTGGTTATGCATACATTCACCAGACCCATGACACCGAGCACCAGATATATGGTTCACTCTACGCGCTGGAATATCTGCGTCATAAGTTCACGATGCAGCTCGACCACCGCATCGTGTCACGCCTCACGGCGCAGTGGAACCTGCGTTGGCAGCAGCGAATGAATGGTTTCCACCCCTACTGCAAGGTGGATGCAAAACTCATGTGGAAGGCTCCTAAGTATGAAATATTCGTGAAAGCCGACAACATCACTGCCCATCGCTACTACGACCTCGGCGGCGTGAAGCAGCCTGGGCTGTGGATGATGGCGGGCG
>JALEVZ010000050.1 GCA_022788105.1 Prevotella sp.
TGAGCGTTGAAGTTTCCTGGCACCACCGTCAGCACTCTCTCGTAGTCGAGACGCGCGAAATTGTAGCGCTTCAGCTTCTCGTTGGCAAACGCACGATAGTAGCGTGCCGCGAGGTTGGACGGGTCGCGCGCTATGACATAGTCGTATTCGGTCTTGGCGTAGTCCCACTGCTCAAGCAACAGATTCCATGCCGCCTTACGTAGTCGTAGGTCAAGCGAGTCGGGATGATATGCCAAGAGGTCGGAAGCGGCACGTAGGCTGTCGCGCAGCTGCTTAGTGGTCAGCTGGTCGTCTGCCATTCGTTTCGTCTCCGAGCCTACTGGCGCCACCAACCGTCCCGACGTCTGCTGCCCTGCCTCATGTTTCAAATTGTTCTGGGCATTTGCTGCCAGCACTACTGCCAGCAGCAAAAGTACAAAACTCGCTCGCATAAAGTTCTGTCGCCTACGCTTTATTAACATAGTCCACAATCCATGCACCCACCTCTTTGGTACCGTATGTAGCACCACCGTCGACCTGAATCTCGGGGGTACGTACATTTGCGTCGAGGGAGGCATCCACAGCCTTACGTATAAGCGCCCCCTCTTCGTTCAGTCCGAAGTGTTCGAGCAACATGGCTGCTGACAGAATCTGTGCCAGCGGATTAGCAATGTTCTTGCCCGCAGCCTGCGGCCACGAGCCATGCACAGGTTCAAATAGCGGCGTATGCTCTCCCAACGAGCTTGAAGGTTGCAGTCCCATAGAGCCTGTTATGCACGATGTCTCATCGGTGAGAATATCGCCGAATGTGTTTTCTGTCACTATGACATCGAAGAAACGCGGCTCTGTGAGCACGCGCATAGCTGCGTTGTCTATGAACATGTAGTCGGTTGTAACCTCTGGATACTGTGGCTCCATCTCTTTGGCAATCTGACGCCACAGACGCGACGAGGCCAACACATTGGCTTTGTCTACCACTGTGAGGTGGCGGTTGCGCTTCATGGCATACTCAAACGCCACCTTCAATATGCGCTCTATCTCCGGACGTGTATATATGTCGGTGTCGTAGGCTTTGTCGTTGTCTTGATATTTCTCGCCGAAGTACATGCCACCAGTCAGCTCACGTATAACCACGAAGTCGGCGCCACGCAACAGCTCGTCTTTAAGCGGTGACTTGTGAATGAGGCAGTCAAATGTTGCTACAGGACGCACGTTGGCAAACAGTCCAAGATTCTTGCGCATGGCAAGCAGTCCATGCTCTGGGCGCACCTTAGCAGTGGGGTTGTTGTCGAAACGCGGGTCGCCTACCGCGGCAAACAACACGGCGTCGGCATCCATACAGGTCTTGAATGTCTCCTCGGGGAACGGGTCACCCACCTCGTCTATGGCATGGGCGCCACAAATAGCCTCCTTATATGTGAACTCGTGACCGAACTTTGCGGCCACAGCGTCTAACACGTCTACTCCCTGTTTCATTATCTCAGGGCCTATGCCGTCGCCGGCAAGCACTGCAATGTTTAATTTCATAACTCTGTATTATAAGATGTTATAATGTTTTTGTTTAATGTTTCACTTTAACCATTGTAACCACTATCAACGGCTACGTCGCATGCCTCGCCCACAGCGTCTTCTATCATGTTCAGCATCTTGAACGTGGCTTTTATTGCCGACTCTGTCTGGTCGGCATCGAGACCGCGTGTGCGTAGCAGCTTGTCGCCGTTGCGCCAGGTGATGACTGTCTGCACAAGGGCATCGGTACGACCGCCTGGAGGGATGGTCACATTGTAGTTTTCGAGCAATGGGAATGTGCGGTTGAGCTTGGTCTTGTATATCTTGCGCAAGGCTTTAACGAACGCGTCGTACTGTCCGTCGCCAGTGCTGTCGTCTTCAAACTCTTCACCGTTGATGTTCACCTTTATGCTGGCAAGCGGCTTCAGACCATAGCTCGTTGACACCATGTAGCTGACAAGGCGCACCTTGTCTTCTGGCACAGAGTGTTTGAGCACGTCGCTCACGATGTAGGGCAGGTCGTCTTGCGTCACAAGCTCTTTCTTGTCGCCAAGTTCTGTAATGCGCTTCGTCACCTTACGCGTCTGCTCAGGCGTTAGGTTCAGTCCCAACTCCTCGAGGTTGCGCGCTATGTTGGCACGTCCGCTGTTCTTACCCAACGCATATTCGCGCTTGCGTCCGAAGCGTTCTGGCACAAGGTCGTTGCAATAAAGATTATCCTTATTGTCGCCGTCGGCATGAACGCCAGCCACCTGCGTGAACACGTTCTCACCAACAATAGGCTGATTGGCGGCGATGGCAATGCCGCTATAGCCCTCAACAAGTCGGCTTATAGAGTTTAGTTGACTCTCGTCTATGCCTGTATTGGCGTGGAACTGATCTTTCAAGATGACCTGCACGCTGGAGAGAGGCGCGTTACCACATCGCTCGCCCAAGCCGTTGACAGTCACATGCAGACCTCTCGCACCACTGAGCACAGCAGCCAGCGAGTTGCTCACCGCCAGGTCGTAGTCGTTGTGTGCGTGGAAGTCGAAGTGACAATCGGGGTAGCGTTTCACCATCTTACGCATGTACTCCACACACTGCAGTGGGTTCATAATGCCGAGCGTGTCAGGCAACAAGAAACGCTTTATGCGTGTATGGGACAGCGTGTCCATCATCTTGTAGACATAATCGATGGAGTCGCGCATGCCAGAACTCCAGTCCTCGAGATAAAGATTCACGTCAAGCCCCTTCTGCTCCGCATATTCAAGTGAAGAGAGTATGCCCGCAAGATGTTCCTCTGGAGTCTTCTTTAACTGCTGCGTGCAGTGTTTGAGCGAACCCTTTGCAAGCAGATTTATAACACGACCGCCACAGTCGGCAATCCAGTCTATGGACTCATGACCGTCGACAAAGCCGAGCACCTCTACCCTGTCGAGCTTGCCCACGCTGTCGGCATAGCGGCAAATCATGCGCACGGCGTCTTTCTCACCTTCCGACACGCGTGCCGACGCCACCTCTATGCGGTCGACGTTGACCTCGCCAAGCAGCTTACGCGCTATCATGAGTTTCTCGTGAGGGAGAAAACTCACACCGCTGGTCTGCTCGCCGTCGCGCAGTGTGCAGTCCATGATTTCGATATAGGGCTGCGTGAAATGCGGACGTGCTGTCTTATTTGTTGTTTCCATTTGCGTCACGGCTACTTGTTATTCGCCTCCCAAGCCTCTATCTTGTCTTTATTCTGAAGCAGATAGTCAATGTCGTCGAGGCCATTCATAAGGCAATGCTTCTTGTAACTGTTTATCTCGAAATGCTCGCTATGACCTGTCGCCTTATTAGTGACGGTCTGGGCGGGAAGATTTACTTCTACCTCCGTCTTATGGTCGGCGGCAATGCTGGCAAACAGTTCTTCAAGAAACGGCTCCGACACCACCACTGGCAGCACGAAGTTGTTGAGTTCATTGTTCTTGTGTATGTCGGCAAAGAAACTGCTTATCACCACACGGAAGCCGTAACCGGCAATGGCCCATGCTGCATGCTCACGCGACGAACCCGAGCCGAAGTTCTTTCCTGCCACGAGTATTACTCCACTGTAAGACGGGTCGTTGAGCACAAAGTCCTTCTTCGGTGTGCCGTCTGCGTTGAAACGCCAATCGCGGAATAGATTGTCGCCCATGCCCTTCTTATCCGTAGCTTTGAGAAAACGCGCCGGAATGATTTGGTCGGTGTCCACATTTTCAAGAGGAAGGGGTATGCAGGTGCTTGTTATAACGTTGAATTTCTGTTTCATCTCCTTTTAGTGTTTAAATTGTTCTCATCACATGAACTCTCGCGGATCGGTTATCTTGCCTGTCACAGCAGCGGCGGCAGCCACATACGGGCTGGCAAGTATGGTGCGTGCGCCAGGTCCTTGACGACCCTCGAAGTTGCGGTTGCTGGTGCTCACGCTGTATTTGCCAGCAGGAATCTTGTCATCGTTCATGGCAAGACAAGCCGAACAGCCGGGCTGGCGTATAGCAAAGCCTGCTGCCTCAAGCACCTTGTCAAGTCCTTCTTCGCGTATCTGCTGGTCTACCGCCCAACTTCCAGGCACGAGCCATGCCACTACTCCCTCGGCTTTCTTACGACCTTTCACAATAGAGGCAAAAGCGCGGAAGTCTTCAATGCGTCCGTTGGTGCAGGCGCCGAGGAAAACATAGTCTATGGCGTGGCCCAACAGCTGCTCGCCTGGCTCAAATCCCATATAGGCGAGACTCTTGACGAAGGATGCACGACCAGCCTCGTCAATGCTATCGAGCGTGGGGATGCACTCGGTTATGCCGATGCCCATGCCTGGATTGGTGCCGTAAGTGATGCGCGGCTCTATGTCGGCAGCATCGAACGTCAGTTCCTTGTCAAAAACAGCGTCGGGGCCACTCTGCAATGTCTTCCAATAAGCCACAGCCCTGTCCCACGCTTCGCCCTTGGGCGCATGCTCACGGCCCTTGATGTAGGCAAACGTTGTCTCGTCAGGAGCCACGAATCCACCGCGCGCACCCATCTCTATAGAGAGGTTGCAGAGCGTCAGGCGACCCTCCATCGACATGGAACGTACCACATCGCCAGCATATTCTACGAAATAGCCCGTTGCGCCGCTGGTGGTAAGTTGTGACATAAGGTACAGCGCCACGTCTTTAGCGCTCACGCCCTTGCCGAGCTTGCCATTGATATTTATACGCATAGATTTGGGTTTCTGCTGCAATATGCACTCAGATGCCATCACCATCTCTACCTCAGAAGTACCGATTCCGAACGCCACAGCACCCATCGCGCCGTGGGTCGAGGTGTGTGAGTCGCCGCACACGATGGTCATGCCAGGGAGCGACAGACCTTTCTCGGGACCAACAACGTGGATAATACCATTGTCTTTTGACATCATAGCGTAATGAGTAAGTCCAAACTCCTTGCAGTTTGCAGCCAGAGTGTCGACCTGATGTTTAGACACGGGGTCGGCAATGGGCTTGTCTTGGTCGTGGGTCGGGGTGTTGTGGTCGGGCATGCAGACGATGTGGTCGGGACGGAAACATTTCAGTCCACGAGTGCGTAGACCAGCAAACGCCTGTGGCGAGGTCACCTCATGACAGTACAAACGGTCTATGTATAACTGCGTAGGACCGCCTTCCACAACCTGGACAACATGCTTGTCCCAAATCTTGTCAAACAATGTATTCATTATAATGTATTTATTTAATGTTCAACGCTTAAGCTTCTAATCTTCAACTACTTTACACGAAACTTGTTTATACAATCAATGTATGCTTCGACGGAAGCGGTCACAATGTCGGTGTTGGCTCCAAAGCCGTAATAGACGTTGCCGTCGTACTCCACCTGCATGTGTACCTTGCCAACATCGTCGCTGCCTTTGGAGATGGCCTGGATGGTAAACTCCTTCAACACCATGTGCTTCTGTATGATTTTCTTCAGCGCCTTAATGGCAGCATCTACTGGACCATTGCCTGTAGACGCCTCCTCAAACTTCTGACCTGATATGTCAAGACCTATGCTTGCCACACTCTTCACACCCATACCGGTTGTAACTTGCAGGAAGTCGAGCTTCACAGCGTGTGCCTCTGCCCTATCGGCACCAGCAAGCATCAGTATGTCGTCGTCGTTGACCTCCTTCTTGCGGTCTGCTATCTGCAAGAATTTCTGGTACAACGCATCGAGTTTGGGTTCATCTTCAATGTTAACGCCAAGCACATGGAGGCGATACTTCAATGCGGCACGTCCCGAACGGGCAGTCAAAACGATGGAGTTGTCGTCAAGTCCCACATCCTTCGGGTCTATTATCTCGTAGGTCTGCACATTTTTCAAAACTCCATCCTGATGTATGCCGCTGGAGTGAGCAAAAGCATTGCGACCCACAATGGCTTTATTAGCCTGCACAGGCATGTTCATGAGCGAACTCACCATGCGGCTTGTGGGATAAATCTTCGTGGTGTTGATATTGGTGTCTATGCCCAGATGTTTATGACACTTCAAAATCATGGCAATCTCCTCGAGCGATGTATTTCCTGCACGTTCGCCGATACCATTTATGGTGACCTCCACCTGACGCGCACCATTCATCACACCGCTAAAGGTGTTGGCAGTTGCCATGCCGAGGTCGTTGTGACAATGGGTGGAAATAATGGCCTTGTCTATGTTGTCGACATGCTCGACAAGATATTTAATCTTTGCGCCATAATCAGCTGGAAGACAATAGCCTGTAGTATCGGGGATATTCACTACGGTAGCACCTGCTTTGATGACAGCCTGCACCACCTGTGCAAGATATTCGTTATCTGTGCGTCCCGCATCTTCTGCGTAGAACTCCACATCCTCCACATAGCGCTTGGCATATTTCACTGCAGCCACTGCGCGTTCAAGTATCTCCTCACGAGTGCTGTTGAACTTGAATTTTATATGACTGTCGCTCGTTCCGATGCCAGTATGTATGCGCTTATGCTTGGCATACTGCAGTGACTCGGCAGCCACATCAATATCTTTTTCCACAGCTCTCGTAAGAGCGCAGATTGTGGGCCATGTTACGGCCTTGCTTATTTCTATCACTGAGTTGAAGTCTCCGGGGCTCGAGATGGGGAAACCAGCTTCTATTACGTCTACTCCCAACTGCTCAAGCTGTTTGGCCACCTGTATCTTCTCAACGGTGTTGAGCTGGCAGCCCGGCACTTGCTCGCCATCACGCAAGGTTGTGTCGAAAATAAATAATCTATCGCTCATGTGTTTTCTTATATATTTTCTAATGTTCTCAATTCAATGAACTGTTATCTCTCTACTATCTTCTTTGTGGGCTTTCCACTACAACCTAATGATGTTTGCACCATGACCTTATGTCAATCCCACTTGTTTTTGCAACACAACTGATTACTAACAAAAGAGCCTTTCACACACAGGAAGTGTGAAAGGCTCTTGCTATAATATGCACTCTATCTAACTACGCGCCTCGACACTTCCGGCCTCATTACGAAGTCGAATACCGATAATTGCACATAGAATAATAAGTGACATTGCTGTACTCATAGTTTCTCTCTCTTTTTCATCGCCCCACAACATTTTTATATTACAGACCGTCTTGCATTACTAACGGACCATCTCATGCAGCGAAGCATTTGTTTTATTTTCTTTATTGATTGCAAAGGTAACAATAAAATCATAACAAACAAAAGAAACTATAAGTTTTTTTGAACTATTTCTTACGGATTGCCACTTTTTTATAACTTTAAGCACCTGCTTAGATATCTGTTCCATGCCCTTTATGTTGGGATGACCGCTCTGCTTGTGCTTGTCGTGAAGAATCAGAAGGCAGGAGGAATGTCGCCAGGCGCAGGCGCGCCATTGACAGAGAGCGGGTCGTCTTCAAATCCCCCATCCAAAGCGCTACCTATCAATCCCTGGTCTTCTGGAGACATAGCAGCGTTTCCGCCGTCAGTGTCGGGATTCTGGAAACGCGTGAACTCACCACGGAACGTCAGCAACACATCACCAACCGCACCCTTACGGTGCTTAGCAATGATAATCTGCGCCATGCCATGCAAGTCATTACCTTTCTCGTCTTGGAAGATGTGGTAATACTCTGGACGATGCACAAACAGTACCATGTCGGCATCCTGCTCAATGGCTCCCGACTCACGGAGGTCGCTGAGCTGCGGACGTTTGCCCTCCAAGCCCTCACGATTTTCCACCGTACGGTTAAGCTGTGAGAGCGCGAGTATAGGTATATCAAGCTCTTTGGCAAGTCCTTTAAGCGACTGCGATATTTTCGACACCTCCTCCTGACGGCTGCCGAATTTCATGCCGTTGGCGTTCATAAGCTGAAGGTAGTCTATCATGATTATCTTCACGCCTTTTTCCTTAACAAGGCGACGTGCTTTGGTACGTAACTCAAAGATAGACAGACCAGGGGTATCGTCGATATAGAGCGGTGCGCCTTGCAGTTGGCCTATGCGCTTGTCGAGACGTTCCCACTCGTCGGGGGTGAGCTGACCGTTAAGCATTTTGTTGCCAGGAATCTCACACACGTTGGAGATAAGACGGTTGACGAGCTGCACGTTGTTCATCTCAAGAGAGAAGAAAGCTATGGGGACCTGATAGTCTACGGCAATGTTCTTGGCGAGTGAGAGCGCAAACGAGGTTTTACCCATCGCCGGACGTCCAGCAATGATGACAAGGTCGGAGTTTTGCCAACCACTCGTCTTCTCGTCAAGCTTGGTATAACCTGTAGGCACACCCGTCAGACCGCCGTTGTTGGCAGACGCTTTCTGTAGTATCTCCACAGCTTTGGCTATGACAGGATCGACCTGAACATAGTCTTTCTTCATGTTGCGTTGCGAAAGTTCAAAGAGGCTACCCTCGGCTTCCTGCATAAGCTCTTCCACGTCTACGGTCTCATCAAAAGCCTTAGTCTCTATGACGCTGGCAAACGAGATGAGCTGACGCGCGAGAAACTTCTGTGCCAGGATGCGGGCATGGTATTCTATATTTGCCGACGACGCCACATTGGAGCTCAACTCCACAATATATGCAGCGCCTCCCACCGCGTCGAGTGTACCCTCGCGTTTGAGTTCGTCCGTCACCGTCATGATGTCGACGGGGTTCTCGTTCATGTTCAGCGCCTGTATGGCGGTGTAAATTTTCTGATGACGCGGCTCATAGAACGTTTCGGGACGAATCATCTCCGATATTATAGAAAATGCGTCCTTGTCAATCATCAGCGCACCGAGCACCACTCTCTCAAAGTCGAGTGCTTGAGGCTGCAAGTGGCCGTAAGTATTGTCTATTGGTGTTGTGGTCTTCCTACGGACGACCTTTGTCGATTCTGCCATTTGTTATAACTGTTGGTTTGGTGCAATATTGCCTATTGCGACCTTTATAGTTTGCTATTATTGGAGGGTGTCGTCGCGGGTTCTTTACGCTACGACACCATTGACGGTACTGCTTTTTCGACTTTTAAACGAAAACCTTGTCTACAGTTTCTCGCCACACAGTTTGTCCCTGCTGCCAAGAGCGCTGTCAAGCAATCTCACGCCAGCCTCGGTGCATATACCACGCACATATAATAAGGTGACATTATGAAGTATGTACTCCAGGTTGAACTCACGATACATCTGCGTGCGCATGACGTAGTCCATTGATGCGTCTGCAATGCGCGACACTATGTCGAAATCTACATCTTTGCGGAAAAAGCCCTCTGCGACACCACGATTGAAAAACAGATTTTGGTTGTGCATACGCTCAACGTGCTTTTCCTCAAAAAAGGCAAGCACGGCAGGATAACGATGCAACTCCTCATAAAACAACGGATTGACGCCCGCAGCCTGCTGGATGTGAATGTCGTAGAACTCTATTATCGTCTCTATCACATTATGAGCATTATCTTCCACATAAGCACGCATATGCGTGTCTGTCTGCAGCTCATGAAGCTTCAAGGCCTCGAGTAGCAGTGTCTCCTTGTTTTCGTAAATCTCGTAAAGAGTTCGTTTCGATATTGCCAACTTGCCAGCAATGTCATCCATTTTCACGGCACGCACCCCTCTTCGACGAAATTCTTCCATCGCTGCAGCGAGTATGTGCTCTTGCAGTTCCTGTCGGTAAGCTGTTAGGCAGTTTATTTTCTGCATATGTATTTCTTTTGCTGACAAAGTTACAAAAAAAATATAAAACCTATAGAAGGTTAGAAAGTTTTTTATTAATTTTGTCGAGGATATAAAGCCATATTGGCAGCACTGTAGCACAGGCTTTTACGATACGGCACAGGCTTATCAAACCGTTTGAGGCCTGCGCACAGCAAGCTTCACATACGGAAATTCAAAATATTATAATATAATAGAACACTATGGTCAAAATCACGAAGGAGGCCGCCCTCGAATATCATAACAACGGGCGTCCGGGAAAAATCGAAGTAAAACCCACCAAACCCTACCACACACAGACAGACCTTAGTCTGGCATATTCGCCTGGCGTGGCATATCCTTGCCTTGAGATACAGGAGCGTCCCGATGAAGTGTACAAATACACCGACAAGGGCAACCTCGTAGCTGTAATCTCAAACGGCACGGCAGTGCTTGGACTCGGCGACATAGGCGCTATGAGCGGCAAGCCCGTGATGGAAGGAAAGGGACTGTTGTTCAAAATATACGGCGGTATTGACGTGTTCGACATCGAGGTAGCTGAGAAAGATCCTGAGAAGTTCTGCGAGGCAGTGGAAAAAATTGCTTCCACATTTGGCGGCATCAACCTTGAAGACATCAAGGCACCAGAGTGCTTCTACATTGAAGAACGTCTGAAGAAGAACCTCGACATACCCGTCATGCACGACGACCAGCACGGCACAGCCATCATTTCTGCTGCAGGACTGAAAAACGCCCTTGAGGTAGCAGGCAAAGACATTGCTGACGTAAAAATCGTGGTTAATGGCGCTGGTGCCGCTGCCATCAGCTGCACAAAGCTCTATGTGGCATTAGGTGCAAGGGTAGAGAACATTGTCATGCTCGACTCAAAGGGCGTAATCACCGTAGACCGTCCCAACCTCACACCTCAGAAACAGCTCTTCGCAACCACACGCACTGACATACACACCCTCGAAGAGGCTGTTAAGGGAGCCGACGTGTTTGTTGGACTGTCAAAAGGCAACGTGCTCTCACAAGACATGGTTCGCTCAATGGCTGCTAACCCCATCGTGTTTGCGTTGGCAAACCCCGTACCGGAAATCAGTTACGAAGACGCTATGGCAAGCCGCCCCGACGTGCTCATGTCAACAGGTCGCAGCGACTACCCCAACCAGATAAACAACGTCATCGGATTCCCATACATATTCCGTGGTGCGCTTGACGTACACGCAAAAGCCATCAACGAGGAAATGAAGATGGCTGCTGTACACGCCATCGCAGACCTGGCAAAACAGCCTGTACCCGATGTTGTGAACGATGTTTACCATGTCAACGACCTTACGTTCGGACCCAAATACTTCATTCCGAAACCTATCGACCCACGTCTCATCACCGAGGTAAGCGCTGCCGTAGCTAAGGCAGCGATAGAGAGTGGTGTGGCACGCAAGAGCATAACCGACTGGGACGCATACAAGAAGTCGCTCATGCAGTTACTCGGACAGGAGTCGAAGCTCACACGCAAGCTCCACGACACTGCTCGCCGCCACTCGCAGCGTGTAGTATTTGCCGAGGGTGGACACCCCACCATGATGAAGGCTGCCGTACAGGCAAAGACAGAAGGCATCTGCCAGCCCATACTTTTGGGCAACCCCGACCGTCTGAATCGTCTCGCACAGCGTCTGAAACTCGACCTCTCTGACATACAAATTATCGACATGCGTGCCGACCAAGAGCAGGGACGCCGCGCTACATACGCCAAGCATCTCGCCAAGAAGCGCGCACGTCAGGGCTACAACTTCGAGGAAGCATATGACAAGATGTAGGAACGCAACTACTTCGGCATGATGATGGTTGAGACCGGCGAAGCTGACGCATTCATCACTGGTCTCTACACCAAATACTCCAACACCATCAAGGTGGCAAAGGAAGTGGTGGGAATACGTCCCGACTACAACACTTTCGGTACGATGCACATTCTGAATACGAAGAAGGGTGTCTACTACATTGCAGACACGCTCATCAACCGCCACCCCGACGAGAACGTGCTCGTAGACATCGCCAAGCTCTCGGCGCAGACGGTACGCTTCTTTAACGAGGAACCGCACATCGCCATGATAAGCTACTCTAACTTCGGCACCGACGAGGTGGGGTCTCCCCAGAAGGTGCACAAGGCAGTGGAAGAGATGCAAAGACTCTATCCTGAGCTTGCCATCGACGGTGAGATGCAAGTTAACTTCGCCCTTAACAAGGAGTTGCGTGATGACAAATATCCGTTCACACGTCTCAAAGGACTTGATGTCAACACTCTCGTATTCCCCAACATGTCGAGTGCAAACAGCAGCTATAAGCTTCTTCAGGCTCTCGATGCCGACGCCGAAATCATCGGTCCGATTCAGATGGGACTGAACAAGCCTATCCACTTCACCGACTTTGAAAGCTCGGTACGCGACATTGTCAACATAACGGCTGTTGCGGTAATCGACGCCTATGTAGACAAGGTAAAGAAAGGACTTAAAGGCTAAAACACAAAGTCATAAAAACTAAAAGAAGAGCCGTCCTCGAAGAGGGGAACATTAGCAACGAATAAGATTATAATACGTAAACGTTTCGGCTGCTGTTCGTCCTGTTCGTGGACGGTTTCTTTTTTCTTGACATCACAAGTGGCAATCGATAACAAACAGGAGGTTGCCATCATAAAGCATTGAGCACCAATAAGGCTAATGCCACCAATAAAACAAAACTTAAAAAATACTGCTATGATAACATTCCCATGCGCAAAAATCAATCTCGGACTCAACGTCGTGGCGACACGCCCCGATGGTTACCACGACATTGAAACAGTATTCTACCCTATCCCACTCCATGACACCTTAGAGGTAAAGCTTATGGACGAACGTTTTCCTTCGGAACTCGACTGTGACTTGAAGGTAACTGGAGACATTATCGAAGGCTGTTGCGAAGCGGACAACATTGTGGTGAAAGCTTACAATCTGCTACGTAAAAACTACCGCATGCCACGTGTTCATGCTCATCTATATAAGCACATCCCATCACAAGCTGGTCTTGGAGGTGGCTCGGCAGACGCGGCATTCATGATTCGACTGCTTGACGAGCGATTCCGTCTGAATATCGGCAACGCAGAGATGGAACGCTACGCCGCACAGCTCGGCGCCGACTGTGCGTTCTTCATATCTGCCGAACCAGCTTATGCTACAGGCATCGGCGATATTCTATCACCAGCAGACTCACCTAAAGGCAACCTCAACGGATATAGTCTTGTGGTCGTAAAGGCTCCCGTAGCTGTGTCTACCAAAGACGCATATGCACAGATTGTGCCCCAAAAACCGCAAGTGTGCTGCCGCGACATTGTGCGCCAACCAATAGATACTTGGCGGGAACAGTTGACAAACGACTTCGAGACACCTGCTTTCAAGGCTCACCCCATATTGGCAGACATCAAACAACAACTTTACAATCTCGGCGCCGCGTACGCACAGATGAGCGGAAGTGGAAGCGCAATGTTCGGCATATTCAAGGAAAAGCCACAGATACCAACCTCTACATTCGAAGGATTTAAAGTGTACGAGATGGAGCTGTAATTTTAACAGCATAAAGTTTTTATGTTTACAGGCAATGGAAAAATCTACACAAGACAAGAAGCCTGCATAAAAATCAGTAAACGAAATGATAGACAACAAAGAAGAACTTTTTCCACTCGTTGACGAAGAGGGGAAAATACTTGGTAGCATCACACGCGGTGAGGCACACGACGGTTCAAAGAAGTTGCATCCAGTAGTACATCTTCACCTATTCAACTCGCAAGGCGAATTGTACCTTCAGCATCGTCCTACGTGGAAAGACATACAACCAGACAAGTGGGACACGGCCTGCGGCGGCCACATAGATCTTGGCGAGAGTGTAGAAGAAGCTCTCAAACGTGAAGTACGCGAAGAATTGGGTGTAACAAGTTTTACGCCTAACTTTGTAAAACGATATGTGTTTGAAAGCACACGGGAACGAGAATTGGTACACGTCCACACAACCGTATATGATGGACCGATAAAACCCTCTACCGAAGAATTGTGCGGAGGACGTTTTTGGACTCGTCAGGAAATAGAAGAAAATCTCGGACAAGGAGTCTTTACTCCTAACTTTGAAAGCGAATTCCACAGCATTGTCTGCAAGCTGTGGACACAGAAATAAAAAAGCCCCGCACGTCTTGACAACGTGAGGGGTTAAAAATGATCCACAGAACTATAGCTCCGCAGAACTACGCTTCTTGTTTAGAATTATTCAGCTACGGGAGCCTCTGCAGTGGGAGCAGCCTCTTCAGCAGCTTCTGCCTTAGGAGCCTCTGCACCCTCAGCTACAACCTGTACGGGAACCTTTACCTCAACCTCCTTGTGGAAGTGGATTGTAGCCTCGAAG
>JALEVZ010000129.1 GCA_022788105.1 Prevotella sp.
TCACCGGCATGGCAGACAGAGACGACAAGGCAACCGGCTTCATCGTGAAGTACAGCAAAGACGGCGAGTATGTGGCTTCTAAGACCATCACTCCCAAGACCAATGCTGCATTGGCAGGAACGGAACTTTGGGACTATTCGAGTGCCGGTTTCTACACCAAGAAACTGGTTGTTGACGGCACGAAGCTCTATCTTTCTGCCGCCTATAAAGGCGATGTAAACGTCGATAACGTTGCCTTGTCTGGCAAGTATGTCACTCTGTTCGAATTCATGTTCCAGGACGCAGTATCTATGTGTGTACTCTCTTTCAACACATCAGATCTCGGCGACGCCAAGACCGTGTCTTATTTCGGAGCAAAGGAGCAGACAACCGCCGATCTCGTGTACCAAACTGAAGACGTCAACTTCGACGTTCACGACGGAAAGGTGTATGTAGGCTACGTTGCATGTGGCAGCGACATGACCCTCTATGCAGGCAACAGCACATCAGACGTGTCTCTGGCCTACAGAGGTGACGGCATCAACGAGCATGGATATATTCTCGCTGTAATTGACGGCAACAATGTGACCAAGAAGGTTTTCCATTCTGAAGAAACCGACAACATGAACGTACTGAACACCATCGACCACATGGTGTTCAAAAACAACAAACTCTACCTCGTAGGAACATTCAACCAGGCACTTCCCTTCGACAACACCATCTCATTTTCTGGTGGCTGCGACACCTACGCAGTAAGTCTTAATGCGACAACACTGGAGAAGGAATGGGCTGTAACAAGCAACTTCGAAGAAGGAGAAGCAAATTACAGTGCCGAAAATGTTAGTGGCGTGGTGATTGCCAACGATGGCGCAATCAACATATATGGTTGGGTAGAAAACACCAGCGACCACAGCGTGACATCTGCTCTCAACCACACCGTTGCAGCAGGCACACCTACAAAAATGGAGAAAGAGTCTGACGCAAAGCTGTTCATGGCTGTCGCTACAAACGGCAACACCAAGCTCTTCCAGACCGACAACGTAAAGCCTACAGAGGAAGGATTGACCTACGCAGGCAAATACACCTACACTTACTACGGTGGTGGTTCGGCAACAGGTGTCAGCAACGTAATGGCAGACGGCAACGCCATCAACTGGGACGGCAACAACGTGACACTTGCCAAAGCAGCAGACATCACTCTCTACAACGTCAGCGGCATGCTCGTAAAGAAGGCAAACAACGCCTCTACCATGTCTCTTGACAACGTTGCAAGCGGCATCTACACCGTAAAGGCTGGCAAGCAGACCATCAAGGTGGTGAAGTAAGACAACATAACATATTATAGAAACAATCATCTCTAAGAGATGTCACTCATAAAAGAAGGGTGTGTAAAACTCAAAACTTCGAGTTTTTACACACCCTTTTTTATATACTGACCACAACACATTACATACTAATACAACAGCCCGAAAGCCCATAACGGGAGCACATTGGCATAACCGGCTTCAATGTCGTCTTTCACCACATAGCCGTTTTTAACATCCGAAATCTGTTTCTGGCCCTTCTTACGGCCACCTATTTCAAAGGTCATACCATCTACGAGGAAGTCTGACACAGGAGAACACATCACATCACCAACAACGCGCATCTGATTCATAAAGAATGTCTCTCGCACATTACCTATGTCTGCACGCTTCGGAGCAAGGACATAAATGAGATTGGTATTGTCCAAATACACCTTCTCTGTTTTTCCCAAACCACGAATACCACCCACCGCGTCACGCAACTGTGCAATCATTCCTGCGCGCTCCATGTACATCAAATAGTCTTGAATATAGTTTCGATTTATTCCTGTCACATCAGCCAACTTCTGCATCACAGGCTTGAAAGGGACACTCTCAGCCACCACCATAAGCAATTGCTTTAGCTTTCTGCCGATAGAAGCATTCGCATTCAAATATATCGGTATGTCACTTTCCATTGTCTGCGCAACAACCTGCATTAATTCGATATCGTATGCAACATCTCTACCAAACGGATAATAGCCTCGTCGCAAATAGTCGTTAAACAAAGGAAGCGGGTGCTCAACTCCTGGTATATTATAATCATGACGCAAGAGTTGTTCCACCCCTATCGCCTCCATCTTTATTCCGTGAAACAGGTGTAAATATTCTCTGAACGAGAGCCCCTGCATCTCATATATTGGGACACGTCGGCTAAGATCTGCCATACCTTTGGTAATCTCAAGAATTGAAGAGCCCGATATTACTAATTGCAAATCAGAGTAGCTATCAAACATCTGTTTCACCTCTGTAGACCACCCCTCGTACTTGTGAATCTCATCTATAAAAAGATGCTTCCCTCCCATTTTATAAAATCGATCGGCAGTGTCAACAAGCGTGTGTGATGAAAAATACAAGTGGTCAGCAGACACATATAGCGTGTCCTTTACGTCAAGTCTCATCTTGATATATTGCAAGAGCATCGTTGACTTTCCCACACCACGAGGCCCTACCAATCCTAAGGCATGCCCACCCCACTCTATTTCACCATACTTGTAGCGAATCAGGTCTATTGGAGTCTCACTAAGTTTACGTTTGAAATATTCAAATAACTGTTCCATATAGTCTTCTTTTTTTGCAAATATAGGCATTTTGCATGAAATCTATGCGGTTTTTAGGTAATTCTGCACAAAAGCCATGCAGATTTTAATAAAGTTTGCACAAAACGCATGCAAACCACAAACAAATAAGCCTTTACACCCATTAGCGACCTCACTAAAGCGTCGCGACCCTCACGACTCTTTATGCCGATAGTTCACCGGCGACAAGCCCACCTGCTTTTTAAAGAACGTGCCGAAAGCCGAGGCATTGGGGAAATTCAACCAATCGGCTATTTCCTTAATGCTCTTGTCGGTGGTTGTAATCATGGAAATGGCTTTCTTGGTTATCGCCTTGAACACCAACTGCTGCACCGTGCTGCCCGACACCGACTTGACGAGCGACGTGAGATATTTTGGCGACAGACACAACTGGTCGGCATAAAACCTCACGCCACGCTCCTGCACATAATATTTATCTATCAGGTGCATGAGACGCATGTAGGTCTCAAGCTTGCGGCTCGACGCGTTGTCACCGTCTTTTGCCATCTCACGGAATATGCCGCAAAGCCTATAGGTAAGCGACAGCAGAAGCAGACGACGCTCGTTGGCAGCAAACACATTGTCGTCGCTGTTTCCGACAGCCAGCAGTTCGGAATATTTTGTCAACTCGTCTTCATGCCCGGTGTGCATCACCCAACACGCTCTCGGATTGAGAATCTCAACGAAACGCATGCCGACGACAGTGCTACCAAGTATGTCGCGTATAGAGTCGACGCGATAGAGCATGACTACCACAGAGCAGTCGGCGCTGTGACCTGTCACGGAGAAGCAGACGTCACGCGAGATAAACGCCGTCTCGCCAGTCTTTACAGCATACTCCACGCCCTCGCAACGAAACGAGAAGCAGCCCGATGTACACACTATTAAGCCCACCCCCGTCACGCGGTAGTTGTCGAAAAACGCTTTCGGGAAAGCCGTTACGACACCACAAGAGCAGCAGATGTCTTCATTGTTTGCCATCTGCTCCTCAAGTGAGTTTATATCATTTTTGCCGTTCTCCATATACCCTCCACCGTTTTGTTTGCGACAAAATTAGCAAAAATAAATTAAAGCAGCAAATCATTACGCTATTTGTGAATGCTCCACTTACGAACGGCGTGTCTATGCATAAACGCTCACTTCAAGTAGTATATTTATTCATTTTCTCATTACCCCCATTTGACAATATGAAAGAGCCCATATTGCGTCCTCATTAGGCCCATTTGACAGCCTCAAAGAGCCTCTTTGACGACCCCAAAGAGGCATAATGACAAAGCAGGGGTATATATTAAAGTTTACTAACAATTCATGCTCGAAATTTAACCATAATTTTATACATTCTGAAACAAAAAGCCTTCATTCGCTATCTTTTTGTCATTTCGTATATTTATACAAAGTCGTAATAAAAAGTAACCACTTCACTTATGAAACATAATGGTTTTACAACCTTTACGGTTAAAATTCTGTAATTTATAAACAGTGCAAACGTTTGTGCCCAAAAAAAATAATGTATTTTTGTGGGCGAAACGCTATTGCTGTCTCGTTAAAGTCGAACGAAGTTCTGTTCAATATGACATAGACCGATTCGACCAAAACGGTCAGCTATTTATTAAATTTTTAATCGTTCCTATTTTACCAGGACACTAATGTAATCAAAATCATGAAAAAATTATTATTGTTAATCATTTGCCTGTTGTATATTAGTGCAGTACATGCCATTGATATATCACGGTTAGAGCCTGCATGCTGGTGGGTGGGAATGAAGAATCCGGAGTTACAGATTATGGTTTATGGCAAGAACATCGCAAGTTCTCAAGTTCATATAGACTATCCGGGGTGAGAATCAAGGAGATAGTTGGAGTTGAGAACCCTAATTACTTGTTCCTTTACCTGGACATCTCCAAAGAGGCCTCTCCAGGTACAATGAAATTGATATTTCAAAAAGGGAAAGAGAAACAAATCCGTACCTTTGAGTTAAAGGAAAGAAGTAAAAAGGCTGGAGCTACCGGATTTCAGGAGGTTCTTATCACGGATATGCCATTACTGATTTTTATCGGGTAGATCCTCGTTTCGGAACGAACGATGAATATTGCGAGTTGATTGACAAGGCCCACAAGAAAGGAATGAAGGTGGTGATGGACATGATTTTCAACCATTGTGGTAGCTCCATTGGTGGTTAAAAGATTTTCCTATCTCTGGATAGACACGGCGGTTCAAATTCCAGCCCGCGGTGTTTATATTTTAGAACTTGTCCAACTTTAAGTAGAGTTGGTGAAATAGCCATTGGGCTTATATGAAGACGAGGCGGTAGATTGCGGTTTTCCCGCAATCTACCGCCTCGAAAGTTATGGTATTACACCATTTTGTTTGCCAACCATCCTTAAATTATGTACCAATGTCAAAAAGGCGGCAGACCAATGATTTTGGGTTTGTCGCCTTTCTTTTCGTCGAACGTTAAAATGTTTATTCGTAATTTTAATAGTTTACATACCACTCTTTCGTGTCCTTCGAAATGTCTCTCTTGGGCCAGGGCACGACAAGCATGAGACCTGCGAGTATGAGACATGCATAAATGGTCCATCCCGACATCTCTTTTATGGCCGACAGCGTGGCCTGCACCTGCACCTTACCCTTTGCCGACATGGCAGCCATGTGCTGTGCCTCCGTCTCACTCTTGCCCTGGTACTGCATGCCACGTACTGTCTGGTCGTAGGTCTTGGCAGTCTCTATGTTGGTGCGGTCGTAGTCGTGGGCGTAACGTGTGATGTAGTACTGCTGACGATGTTGGAACACCACCTGATAGAGTGCTGAGCCGATGCCCGGCGCTATCACCATACGCACAGTGAGCATTATGCACACCCACGTGGAGAGCAGCTTATACGGCATGCGCTGGTTGGCATACACGGCGATGAGCGAGTAGAGCAACATCATGCCCGTGGCACGTATAACGACTGGCCACTTCATGCGCTCAAACAGTCCATCGGTCTGTACTTCGAAGTACATAAACAGCGAGGCAGCGGCAATAAGCACGAAGCCCAGGGCGAAGAACCACTTGAAATGCACACCTTTGTTGTTGAGCAGCAAGATGGTCACCAGTCCGATGAAGTAGCCCAGCAAGACCCAGTTGCCGAGAGCAGCCACCTGTATTTGGTCGGTCTTCATGCCAACGCCAACAAAGATATTGACAAGCATGGAACTGGAGTTGCACACCATCAGCCCAATGAAAAGCAATATGCCACCCTGTATGCTGCGCGACTTAAACGCCTTGAGCATGAAATATGGCGAGCGACGGGTCTTCTCCAAATAGAAGAACAGCAGCGACGACGTCACGCAGATGGCTGTCGCCAAACGTATGTTAGGGCTGTCGTACCAGTCGTACACCTTTCCGTAAACCGTCACATAGACAAACGAGCAGCACATGAGACAGAACACCACCACATTGCCAAACTTAGAGAACGACAGCGGAGTGTGCTTGGTCGGGTAAGGGTTGTATGGCATGCACACCAGGGTGATGAGCAGCGCCACAAGTATGGCTCCGAGCATGGCGTAGTAGACCATCTGCCAGTGGTAGTTGTATGCAAACCACGCCGTGAGCCATGTGCCTATCTGTCCGAGGAGCATGAAGAAGAAATAGATGATGGGCTGGCTCGCCTTCTTCTCCGTGTCGAGAGCGTCCCACCCTGCCTCGTCCGTCGGCTCGTTGCCCGGCGTCACATTGCGCGTCGCCTCTATGCCGAACCCGTATTTTATGAGTGTGAAGAGGGTGCACATGAGCAGTGTCTGTCTCACGAATCCCATTATGAGACTGTTGAGGGCGAGTATGAACATGCTGTCGGTGTTGGCACAGATGTAGCTCTGCACGGCGAGAAGTGAGAATCCGACGAGACTCATCATCTTCTGGCGACGCACACTGACCAACGAATAGAAGAACGGCGAAAACGCCGCCATACCTATCGACGTGACGAAACTCAAGAAAGCGATGTGTTCTGACTGGATGCCAAGCCCGCCCACCATCTCACTGCTGTTGACGGTGTAGGCACCGCTGACCGTCATAATAGGTATGAAAAGTATGACGAGGAAAGCGATGCCCAGGGGCTTAGGCACCCAGTTGTAGAACGGAAAATTTTTCGGCAGATGTTCCGGCACTGCCGTGTATATCTCTGCTTGTGTCATTTCTTGAGCTGAGCCTTAACTACTACCATCATGCCGGCAGCCAACTTGTCGTTGTCTTCCTTAGATATTCCTTCAAACTCTATGCGCACTGGCACACGCTGCTGTATCTTAACGAAGTTGCCAGCAGAGTTGTCTGTGGGCACGAGCGAGTATTTAGAGCCTGTAGCAGCCGATATGGCTGTAATCTTGCCTTCAAACTCTTTGCCTTCAAAAGCGTCGACGGTCATGATGACCTTTTGGCCGACATATAGTTTCTCGACCTGTGTCTCCTTGTAGTTGGCGATGACCCACTTCTGCGTGTCGGGCACGATGTAGGTTATGGTCTGACCGGCATTTACCAGCTGTCCTTCCTCTAAAGCACGGCGACCGAGTTTACCGTCGCACGGAGCGGTGACCACGCAATAAGACAGGTTGAGCTTTGCCATCTCCAGGGCAGCCTGTGCACGTTCGATGGCAGCAGCGGTGTTCTTCTTGCGCGTCTGCACCTCGTTCACTCCCGAGTAGGCGGCCTTCTGCTGACGACGCACGGCATCGAGTTTCTTCTTTGTAGCGTTATATTCGGTCTCGATCTGTTCGAGCTGTATAGGGGTGGCGGCATTGCGTGACACGAGGTTCTGATAGCGCTGACGGTCTTTGTCGAGTTTGGCAAGACGAATCTCTATCTCGGCGATTGACGCTTCATAGACGGTGGCAGAGGTCTGGGTGGTCTGCACAGAAGCGTCGACGACGTTGGCACCAGCCATAGCGTCTTTGAGCGCAGCCTCAGCCTCCATCACACGAATGCGATATTCGCGGTCGTCGAGCACGAGCAGTGTGTCACCCTTCTTCACGTATTGGTGTTCTTTGAAATAGATTTTCTTTATGTAGCCCGATGCACGCATGTTAACGGGAGAGATGTACTGCTCCACCTGCGCGTCGTCGCTCTTCTCGTTGGACTTGTAGTCCATGAACATGCAGGCTATCTTCACTATACCCCACACGAGTATTGCCACACCGATGAGACTAACAACTATCTGGCGTATGCGCTGACGTTTGAGCTGCTTGGCTGTCACCTCATGGGTTGACTGCGGAGTGGTGTCGCTATTGTTTTCGCCGTTGTTGGCGTTAGATATATTGTTGTTGTTTGTTTCCATTTTTTTTGATGATTTTGTTTGGTTACATTAATGTTGGGTTCACTCCCTTGTTACTTCACGAGTCTCTCGAGTTGACCTGTGAGTTTGAGCAGCGTCAGGTTAGAGACTTGATAGTTGAAGTGGGCGGTGAGATAATTGTTCTGCGCATCGCTCATGCTCATCTCGTCTTGCAGCACCTCTGTCATGGATGCTATGCCCTCACGATAGCGGTCGCTTGTCACCTTATATACATCCTCGGCAAGCAGATAGTTGTCGCGCTGCTTGCTGAAGTTGCGCTGGTTGTTGGCGAGGTCGTTCACCGCATTGGCATATTGTGTCTGCATGCCCTTCAACGCATTCTCGTAAGACAGTTTGGCATTGTCGATGTCGATCTGTGCCTTTCTAATCTTTGAGCGCTTCTCAAAGCCGTCGAACACTGGGACGCGCAATGTCAGTCCTATGCCGTTTGACTTATACCAGTGGTTTGACTCGCCTGAGTGGAACCAGTTTTTGAAGTTGTCGGTGAAGGCAGCGTATGTCCAGTTGCCGGTGAGGGCAAGCGTAGGCAGATAGCCGTCTTTTGCAAGTTTCTTCTTCTTTTCAGCCAAAGTCTGCTGTGTACGTAGCAGCTGAAGCTCGGAGAGGTTCTCGTTAAGCCCTGTAAGCGCCGCCATGTCAATCTGCTGGATGTTGGCTTTTTCTACGGCAATGGCCTTGTCGGCAGGATAGTCGATGACATATTTCAACATGTTGTACTGCTGTGTGAGCATCGCTTTGGCATTGTCGTACTGCACACTGAGGTTTTCGAGATTGACATTGACACGCTTCACGTCTACGCTGAGAGCCATGTCGTTGTCGTGAAAGGCCTGCGTGATGTCGCGCAGCTCCTCAAGCCGCTTTATGTTGTCTTTTATTATGCTGAGCTGTTCCTCTGTGTTTTGCGCGAGATAATACATCTTGCTGATTTGCACGATGAGGTCTTCCTTCGCCTTTGCGTAAGAAAGGGTGTTGAGATGTGCCAGGGTCTTGGAGATGTCAAGAGCGGTGAGGGCGGTCTGACTGTAAAGCGGCATCTGAAGTTGGATGCTTGCCGACGAGTTGTATTGCAGCGTCTTAGTCACGTTGTATGGTTTGCCATAGGCGCTACCGTCGGTCACCGACACTGGAGGGGTGAAGTTGTCGTTGAACCCCGCGCCGATATTTATCTGCGGCAACAGGCGTGAACGGTTTTCACTTATGTCGTGCTTGCCTTTAAGCACATTGCCCTCGTAGGTCTTTAAATTAAGATTTCGCTCAATGCCCATTTGAAGGCATTGACCCAACGACAGCGTTTCTTGCGCCATAGAGAAACTCGCAAGAAGTGTCAAGGAAAATGTGAACAATATTTTTTTCATACCTATATTTGTAATTCGGCTGCAAAGTTACTGATTATTTATCGTGTAGGCATATTCAGATAATATGACAAATTGTTCACTTTTTCCCTTTGTAGCATTTTCTTATTTACGGCAATATCGACAACGCAAAACTTCAGGAAGAAGAAACAAAGACGTTATGCTTTCCTATGTATAACTGTTTAATTTTGCAACAAATACGAGATGATAGCGTTGAACCCTGGCATCCACCACTCCTATTCTGTTTGTAAAATAGAACCAACTGACCAATTTACTTCCATATACTTTTCATTTTTTCATAAAAAGGCAGTAACTTTGAAGCTAAATAGTCGTCACCTATTAAGAACACCTAAAGAGGATATAACGATGAAACTCATAGAAGGAACATACGAAAACCTGATAACAGATGGATTGAAGCAGGACATGCTTGATGCATCGACAAAGGGATTGGTCTGCAAACAGGAAGACATAGATAGCGCAGAATCGCCAAACATGATGACAGAGCACCTCAGCCGCATCATCCACAACCGCCTGTCAGACGAGAATCTTACATCAGAGGAACGTGCTTCGTTTGTAAACAGGCTAATAGACTTTCTGGGTGAGGACAAGGAGGAAAAAGTCGTTGATGAGAAACAGATGCTTTCTGCCGTTGTGTCTCAACAGGAGGAGGCAAGGCTTAAGGCAACAAACAAATCATTGGTTCGCCCACTGACAGGTTTCCGTACAAGCAGTCTGTTTACTGGTGGACAAAGTCATGTGTCGTTAAGCAGCGAAATAGAACGCGACATTGAGAGTGCAGACAGCATCTGTATGATTGTTTCTTTTCTTAAACTGTCTGGTGTCAATCTTATTTACGACCATCTAAAACGCTTTTGCGGCAACCCACAGCATAAGTTGCGCATAATAACCACGACCTATTGTGGCGTGACCGATGCAAAGGCAGTAGAACGTTTGGCGGGTCTTCCAAACACAGAAATTCGCATTTCGTATAACACAGAAATAGAACGCCTGCATGCCAAGTCATACATTTTTGAACGCAACTCTGGTTTCAGTACAGCTTATATTGGTTCGAGCAATCTGTCGAAGTCGGCACAGACAGATGGATTGGAATGGAACATACGCGTGACGAACGTAGAGAACCCACATATTATCGATGCCGCTCTCGCCACATTCAACATTTACTGGAATAGCCATAACTTTGAAGATTTCAGAATAGGAGGCATTGACAAACTTTATAAAGAACTTGAGAAGACAAAGACTCCAAAACTTGCGACCGATGTACTCTGCAAATATACCATCTTACCACATCAGAAACAAATACTCGACAAACTGTCAGCAATACGTGAAGGAGGTATAAAGCGCAACCTTATAGTTGCCGCTACAGGTACGGGCAAAACCGTTATCTCGGCTTTCGACTATAAACTTTTTACAGAACAAACAGCAGGCGATCATCGACTGTTATTCATAGCACACAGGCAAGAAATTCTGAAACAGGCACGACGCACATATCGTAGCGTGTTGCAGGACGCCAACTTCGGTGATATATGGGTTGGCGATTCGCGCCCTGTGAACGGAATTGACCATCTGTTTATCTCGGTTCAGACGTTCAATTCAAAGTTTGACAATATTTTCAGTAATCTACCAGAAAACTATTACGACTATATTGTCATAGATGAGGCTCACCACCTTGTGGCAGACAGCTACCGAAAGGTTCTCAGTAAGTTCAGTCCACAACTGCTCGTTGGCCTTACAGCCACGCCAGAACGTATGGACGGAGAGAGTCTGCTGCCTGATTTCAACAACCAGATAAGCGCGGAGATACGACTGCCAAAGGCTCTTGACGAAGGATTGCTCACGCCATTTCAATATCTTTGCATAAACGACGACACCGACCTTACTGACGAAGAACTCATGCAGGGCGACCGCTATGTGGCCACCAAACTAACAGAAAAGCTCTGTAACAGCGAACGTGTAGGTCTTATTATCAATCGCTTACAATATTATCTACCCGACGAACACAAATGCCGGGCTTTAGGATTCTGTGCCACAAAGAAGCATGCACAATACATGGCAGAACAGTTCTGTATGACAGGACTTAAAGCGGCATATCTGACTTCCGACAACGACGAAGAACGCCACACACTGAACAGACAGTTGGCTAAGGGTGAAATAAACTATCTTTTTGTCGTAGACATCTTTAACGAAGGCGTAGACATTCCTTCCGTTGACACAGTGCTTTTCCTACGCCCAACGGAATCGTTGACTATATTCTTACAGCAACTCGGCCGTGGTCTTCGTCTTTATCCAGGCAAACAGCAACTCACTGTATTTGATTTCGTAGCGCAATTAAATCAAAAGTACGACTTTACCAGTCGCTTCAGAAGTCTTCTTACCCGAACAGACAAGAGTGTCGTTGAACAAGTAAAAAACGGCTTCACTTTTCTGCCACACGGTTGCACTATACACATGGAAGAGAAGGCACAGGAGTATGTGTTACAGAATATTAAGGCTGCTATATACAATAAGGCTCGTCTTGTAAAGGAACTTCGCACATACACTTCGTCACCTACTCTCTGCGAATTCATTGCCAATAACGGACAAGATATCCGTATTATATACAAGGGAGGAAACTGCTGGTCAAGTCTAAAGCGGGAGGCAGGCTTATGCCATTACGAAGAAGACGAAAACACCAAGCGCTTTACTAAAGGAATTAGCAATTTGGTACATGTAAACAGCATAACTTATCTTAACTTCATACGCAAAACGATGAAGTGCGAGGGTAACATCACATATAGTAGTAAAGAAGAAGAAATATTTGCAGTAATGCTATATTACAGCCTTTACGGTGACAAAATCAGCAAGATTGGTGTAAAAAGCATTGATGAAGCGCTAAGACGATTGAAGCACTACCCCATCTTTGTATCTGAAGTGCTTGAACTGACAGAATACATTATCGCAAATCTCGACAAGAAGACATTTTCTATAGGCGAGGGTATGCCCGCAACTCTTGAGCAATATGGATGTTATACACGTGAAGAGGTATTTGCTATATTTGGTCGGCAGACTGCTGAAAAAAAGATGCAAGGCTCGGTAGCAGGTGTTTTCAACATAGAAGAATTGAACACCGAACTCTTTTTTGTGACTCTAAATAAATCTGACAAAGACTTCTCTGCAGAGACAATGTATAACGACTATGTTGTAAGCGAATACGAATTTCATTGGGAATCTCAGAACACAGATTCACACACGGGTAAGGGAAAGCGCTTCGTCAAGCAAAAAGAGAATGGTAAGAAGTTTCTGCTCTTTGTACGCGAAAACAAAAAGGATGGTTTTGGTAACACCTGTCCATTCATCTGTTTCGGCCTTATTGACTATATTAGCTCTAAGGGTGACAAGCCCATGAAAATCAATTGGCAAATGCATCAGCCGATTCTACCACGTTTCTTAAATGCAGTATAAAGACTGGCAATATAAAATTCGGATAGGTCTATGGAAGAAAGAAAGCGCATTGAAGTTGTCGCTGCTATAATTAGTGATGGCGACAAGATATTCGCCACGCAACGTGGCTACGGTGAATGGAAAGATTGGTGGGAATTTCCTGGAGGAAAAATGGAGACTGGAGAAACTCCTGAGGAGGCACTACGTAGAGAAATACGTGAGGAACTGGCTACAGAAATCTCTGTAGACAATTTTCTTACAACAGTGGAATACGACTACCCCAAGTTTCACCTCACCATGCATTGTTACATCTGCAAAATAAAAACGGGCAGCCTCATGCTGCTTGAACACGAGGCTGCCCGTTGGTTAACACTCGAAGAGCTTGACTCCATCAAGTGGTTGCCAGCAGACGTGCTGGTCGTAGAAAGTCTAAAAAGACAGAACTGAACTACACTACTCTCACCACATCCACGACATGACTTCCTGCACCAATAAGGTCAGAACGTTCAGACACAATCTTTTGATATTCAATGAAAAGAGAGAAAGTCTCATCACTCATGCGGTTAAGACGTGTACGCATATAGTCGGCGGCGCCATCGGGTGAGAATATGGTCACACGCTCCAGTCCGGCAGCAGCGTCTAAACGGTTAATATCGTCAATGCGCACATAGTCGTACAACTCATCCGCCTCTGCCTTTATATGAAACTCGCGGTCTACCACACCTTTTTCTAACAAACCTCCAATTCTGTCTTCGTCAAAACAATAAGACAGAATGCTATATTCATTCATCAGATAAGCCACAAAAATCAGTCCGTCAGGTTTTGTTACACGCTTGGCCTCGGTCAACGCCTTCAACTTCTCTTCATCGCCAATAAGGTGATATAGCGGTCCGAGCAACAACGTCACATCAGCCGAAGCAGTTGGTATGAATGGCATATTCCGTGCGTCACCTTGCACCACATCAGCAGTAGGTTCACGGTCGAGAAAGACCTGGAGGTTACGCTTCACCAGTTCAACGGCTTTCACATCATAGCCCTCAGCCATCAACGCCGAGGTGTAACGTCCTGTGCCCGCGCCGATATCGAGCAGTTGCATGCCAGGTTTTAGAAAACGACGCAGATGATGCATGGTAGTCTCAAACTCTACGATGCCATGTCTGCGCAGGAGGCGCAGGTCTTCAGGATGTTTGTTATAATGTTTCTCTATGTTAGATAATGCCATAGTGTGGTGTTATTTCTTAATTATTATGAATATTTGGAATGTATTTTTAATTAGAACCGTTTAAAAACATACAGACATCCCTCACCGCGTTCTTAAAGGCTGTTGGCTGTCCTGCCACTGTTATAAACAGATGCGTAGCGGTTGGATAGATGCGATAGCTGACTGGCATGTTAAGATGTTGCAGACGCTTGACCAGAGCTGCGGTCTGGTCATATAAGATGTCGTGTCCGGCAGAGATAAACAAAGCTGGTGGCAATGTCTTCAGTATGCCGTCGCTACACAAGCCGACAGATGCCAGAGGATTATGCTCATTATGATTGGCGTATGCTTCGTTGAAAGCTTCAAGCAGTTCGGCATCGTTGCCATAGCCCTTGCCATATTTCACCCATGATGACGTTTGCTCTGTGAAGAGTTTTGTTACAGGATAAATAGGTATGACCTTAGAAATGCCTGGTACAGACACGGCTGTTGCCAATGCAAGGTTTCCGCCTGCGCTATCGCCTCCAACAGATACATCCGTGCTGTCGCCACCCCATTCGTTAGCATGTTTTTTCAAAAACGCAACCGCTCTTTTACAATCTTCAATAGGAGCAGGGAAAGGATGAGCAGGTGCAAGACGATAATTTAAAGCTGCAACAATGCAGTCAGACTTCAGCGCCACGGCAGCGCAGAACTTTGCACAACTGTTTATGCTACCAAAGCACCATCCGCCACCATGAAGATAAAGCAAGATTGGTCGTTTGCGGTTATCTGCCTTCTTTGTATAGAACAGACAGATGGATGGTGTGGGATAAAACGTGGCAACCTCTTCTGATAGCGCAGGAACTTGATTTCGGCTTTGTCTGATTTGTTGCAAGTCTGAGTCGTCACCTTGCATGGCTTTACGCACAGCCAACATCTGGATGTGCTGCAATCCCGGTTTCATGTTTTCAAGAAACGCTTGTTCCTCTTCCTGCATCATTCGCTGGTTAAGAGAGTCGGGGTATATTGCGTGAGCACTTAAAGAAGATAAAGCCATAAGCAGGGATGGGATAATATGTAATGGATGAATTGTCATCATTCCTTTGTATTATGTTTATGAATTGCCCTTATGAAAGGGGAATAATACTTCATCATGACCACTATCTTACCATAATTATTCAAATGCCTATAAGTCAAATATGGCTATGAAAGTTGTAGCTTCATGTTGCATTATTGATTTTCAAGATGTTACATAACTTTTGTAGGCATTGAAAGATGTAGCCTACTTGTAGCGTCTTGTAGCACGATGTTGCGTTATATCCTATTATTGGTACAAAGTTAGTATAAAACCATTAGAATAAAGACTGTTTCCTTGTGTTTAACACTAACTTTGCACTAAATAGATTTAATGTCAGAGGCTACCGACAAAGTCTTTTACCTTTGCTTGGTATTCTTCCTTGGTCATACCTCCTGTCTCTATCATTGAGTCAAGTACATCGCCATGTTCGTCATAATCTGTGTTGCCCTTTCCACAGCCGTGCATACAATAGCTGCTCAACACACGCTTTCCATACTGCAAATCGTAGATGAAGAACCGCTTCTTGCCCGATGGAATGGAGAAATCCACCAAAATATAATAGTCCGTGCTATACCCTCGTCGCTCGCAATAGTCTCGTACTTGCGAGAGATTCTCGCAATCGACCTTGCCATACCATTTCTTGGCATCGACGTAATTCTTATACAATGGCTTAGTGTA
>JALEVZ010000130.1 GCA_022788105.1 Prevotella sp.
ATGCCTTTCTTGCCCTTTATGGTGCCTGTCAGGAAGTTGCCAGTGTAGCACTGTATGCCTGGCTCGTTGGTGAACACCTCCATAAATATGCCCGAAGCAGGCGAATAGAGCGATGCTGCCACCTGAGTGTCGTCACCCTTGCCGTCGGCGTAGGTGTTGAGACACCAGTTGTGGTCGTAGCCACGGCCGAACTTTATCTGCTCAAACGCTGTGTCGCCGATGGTCTTGGCGATGACACGCGGCGTGGTGAAGTCCATAGGGGTATCCTTCACGTCTACTATCTCGCCCGTCGTCATGAACGTGCTGTCTGTCGGAGTGAACTTGTCGGCGTTGATGTACAGCTCCATGTCCATGCCTGGCTTTGAGGGGTCGCCCGACAGATTGAAGTAAGAGTGGTTGGTCATGTTCACCACCGTCTCCTTGTCCGTGGTGGCTTCAAACTTCATGTCGAGTGTGTTGTCGGCAGTGAGGGTGTATGTCACCGTTGCAGTGACGTTGCCTGGGAAGTTGTTGTCGCCGTCGGGAGAGTGGAGCACCATCTTCAGACAGGTGTCGTTCTGCTCTACTATCTCATATACGCTGTACTGCCAGCCCGAAGGACCGCCGTGCAGACAGTGTCCGAAGTTGTTTGTTGGTAGCTGTATCTGCTTGCCGTCCACCGTAATCAGGCCCTTGCCGATGCGGTTGGCATAGCGTCCGATGGCAGCGCCGAAGTCGCTCGGCGTGTTCACCGAGTCGGCATACTCGCGTATGTTGTCAAATCCGAGCACCACATCGGTGAGTTTTCCGTTCTTGTCAGGCACGGCGATAGACACGACACGTGCGCCGAAGTTGGTGACACAAACCTCTGCCTTCGCGTTTTTGAGCACGAACAGCTTCACGGGTTTGTCGTTGATGGTAGTGTCAAACTTTGCGGGATCGAGTCCCGACTCAGTTAGGGTTGCGTTGCCAGAGCAGGCTGTCAGCATGGCCATCATGGCACCAGCGCCCAGCAACAAGCTTTTTAATGTTTTCATTGCGGTCTTAAAATTTTTGTGTTATTGATTTTTAGAAAAGCCCTTTGTCCACACAACAAAGTGTTGCGGACAAATGAAGCCATAAGAAATAATAGCGTTTGGGATAAAAAAAGAAAGAAAGGGCGGTGTCAGACACCCATAGTACCGACACCACCCTATGTCTTAGCAAATCTTGCGTGAGCCGTCGCTGATGACAACGTCAATTACCTTAGGCTCCTTGCCGTACTTGGCAGAGTACTTAGCCTTAGCGTCAGCGATGAACTGGTCGTAGAGTTCCTCCTTCACGAGGTTGATGGTGCAGCCGCCGAAGCCGCCACCCATGATGCGGCTACCGGTAACGCCGTTAGCCTTTGCGATGTCGTTGAGGAAGTCGAGTTCTTCGCAAGAGACCTCATATTCCTTGCTCAGACCCTCGTGGGTCTCATACATCTTCTTACCTACAGTCTCGTAGTCGCCAGCGTTGAGGGCATCGCAGACAGCGAGCACACGGTCTTTCTCGCCGAGCACGAAGTGAGCACGCTTGTAGTCTTCTTCGCCAACCTCAGCCTTAACCTCCTCAAGCTGCTCCCATGTGCAGTCGCGCAGAGTGGCAAACTGAGCCTCGGGATGCTTAGCAGCGATGTGCTTCACCACGTTCTCGCAGCTGTTGCGACGGTCGTTGTAGGGCGAGCCTGCCAGCTCATGCTTAACGCAAGAGTTGAGCAACACGAGCTTATAGCCTACAGGCTTGAAGGGGAAGTACTCAAATTCGCGGCTGTTGCAGTCGAGGCGCATGAGGCACCCCTCCTTTCCAAACACGCTGGCGAACTGGTCCATGATGCCGCAGTTCACGCCACAGTAGTTGTGCTCAGTGGCCTGTCCTGCCAATACCATGTCCCACTTGCTCACCTTGTTGTCGCCGAACAGGTCGTTCAGCGCGAAGGCGAAGCAACTCTCGAGGGCTGCCGACGACGACATGCCTGCTCCAAGGGGCACATCGCCAGCAAAAGCGGTATTGAATCCCTTCACGTCGACGCCGAGTTTCTTCATCTCCTGCACGATGCCGTAGATGTAACGTGCCCAGCTTGTGCGCGGACCTACAGGGTCGTCAACCTTAAACTCAACACGGTCTTTGAGGTCGATAGCGTAGCACATGACTGTGTTTGTACCGTTTGGACGCACTTCTGCCATGATGCCCTTGTCCACAGCACCTGGGAATACGAATCCGCCGTTGTAGTCGGTGTGTTCGCCAATGAGGTTGATGCGGCCGGGAGAAGCGTATATGTTACCTGTTTTTCCGTCAAAATGCTTAATGAAGCGACTTCTTACAAATTCAATGTCCATAATAGTAAAAATTTAGAGTTTATATTAAGAGTAAAGATTGAAAAAGGCTTGCTGGCAAGCCTCCACTACTGAAGATGTTGCCAACAAGCCTTTGCCTTGTCCGAAAAATTATTCTACAGGTATGTCTTTGTTCACATTCTTGCAGCCCACGAGGCTGTAGTAGAGAATGTAAGCGAGCATAGCGATAACGAGCCAGTAGCTTGCGATGTAGCCAACGTTGGTAGCGATGAGGTTCTGGATGAACGGCATGATGCCACCACCAACAACCATTGTCATGAAGATGCCTGACGCAGCAGCGGTGTATTTGCCGAGACCCTCAACAGCGAGGTTGAAGATGCCGCCCCACATCACAGAGGTGCAGAGACCGCAGAGCACGATGAACAGACACTTCATGGGCACCTCCTGCATGGTGAAGCCGTTAGTGGGGCTGTAGCCAGGCATGTCTACGGTGAGAGTAGCAGGCAGGAAGATGGCGATGAGCAGAAGCGTGATGGCTACTGTAGACACGGTGAGCATCTGTGAACGGGTAGACACCTTGCCGCTGATGAGCGAGCTTGAGAAACGTCCCACGAGCATAAGCATCCAGTAGATGGCAGCGATAGCGCCACCTACAGCAGCACCGTTGGGGATGTTCATTGCCGGGTCGGCGATGTAGAATGTGAGCTGTGAGGGGATGCCCACCTCAATACCTACATAGAAGAAGATGGCAATCACGCCGAGCATGGTGTGGCGGAAAGCGAGCGGAGAGTGCTCCATAACTTCCTTCTTCTCGCCAGCCTTCTGGAGGTGAGGCTCAGGAATGGTTGCGAAAGCAATCACAAGGATAGAAACAGCGAACACACCCATTGCGATGAAGAGCAGAGGTGAAACGTCGCTCATGGCGGTGTCTTTTGTCACATTGCCGATAAGCATACCCACGAAGAGCGGGGTGAGCGTTGCAGACAGCGAGTTGAGAGAGCCGCCAGTCTGGATGAGCTGGTTGCCACGGTTGCCGCCGCCACCGAGCATGTTAAGCATCGGGTTAACAACAGTGTTGAGCATACATACGCAGAAGCCGCAGATGAAGGCGCCGAGCAGATAGATGATGAGGTTGAGCATCACGGGCTGGCCGCCTACTGTGAACACTGCTGTGTCGGCACCGACGATGCTTGACACATACTGCACGCCAAGACCGATAAAGCCTACTGCCATGGCGAGGATAGAAGTCTTCTTGTAACCAATCTTGGTGAGCATGATGCCTGCCGGAATGCCCATAAAGAGATAGGCAAGGAAGTTCATCATGTTGCCCATCATGCCTGCCCATGAGTACTGATTACCCCAGATAAGGCCGAAAGGAGCGGCAAGGTTAGTCACAAAAGAAATCATCGCAAAGAGGAACATCATCACGATAATAGCGATAATGCTGCTCTGTTTCTTTGTTGCATTTTCCATTTTTGTCTTTTTGTTTTTTTATTATTAATTGATTGTTTATTATCGTCTTTAGGAATGTTTGCACCTTTACTTGCTCACACCGAACTTATAGACAGTCTTCTGGGTGTACTGTCCGTCGGGAGAGAGCACTACTGACGGGAAATACGGGCGGTTAGGAGAGTCGGGGAAATGCTGCGCCTCGAAGCACACGGCACTGCGGCGGGGGAAGGTGGCGCCATGCTGACCTTTGTAGCCGTCTGCCCAGTTGTCAGAATAGAACTGCATGCCTGGCTCGGTGGTGTAGACCTCCATCGTGCGGCCGCTGACAGGCTCGGTGATGCGTGCGGCGAAGCTCAGCTCGCCCTCCTCATTCTTGTTGAGCACGAAGCAGTGGTCGTAGCCTGCGCCGTTGCGTGTCTGCTCATGGTCGGCATCGATGTCTTGTCCCACCGGCTTGGGCTGGCGGAAGTCAAACGGCGTGTCTTTGACAAACCTTATCTCGCCTGTCGGGATGGACGTCTCGTCGATGGGCAGATAGAAGTCTGCGTTTATCTCGCATATCAAGTTGTCTATTGTAGGGGTGGGATTGGCAATGCCTGCCAATGAAAAGAATCCGTGACTTGTAAGGTTGATAACTGTCTTCTTGTTTGTGGTCGCCATATACTCAATGCCAAGCTCGTTGTCGTCGTTGAAAGAGTAGACAACCGTGACTTTAAGCTCGCCAGAGAAGCCTTCCTCTCCGTAGGGGCTTACATATTTAAGTACGAGAGTGCTGTCGTTCATCTGCAGCGCATCCCACACCTTTGCGTTGAAACCTTTCTTTCCGCCGTGCAGGCTGTTGGGACCATTGTTTATCGGGAGGCTGTACTCCTTGCCGTGCAGTTGGAACTTGCCCTTGCAGATGCGGTTGCCGTAGCGACCGATGAGGGTTGATAGATAAGGTTCTGGCGACTCCATTACCTCTTTTATATTGTCGTGGCCCTGTATGACATTCGCCATCTTGCCGTCTTTGTCGGGCACCATTATCGCAACTATAGCACCGCCATAGTTTGTTATAGCCACTTCGTTTCCAGCGCTATTTCTCAACACAAAGAGGTCTGTATGCTTGCCGTTTACCGTGGTCTGGAAGTCTTCTCTCCGCAGGCCACAGATATATTCTGTTTCTGTTGTGTTTAACATAAGTAATAAATTTTTAGTTATCACAAAAAGTTATGTCATGCAAAGTAAATTAAAAAAAACGAGAGCCACAAACGAAAGCGCAATAAATGTGGTTAAGGAAACGTTAAAAACAATTAATCATGTAAACACACGAAATACGCTCTCCCACTCCGCCGCCGCACGCGAAACGCCACTTCCAAGACTTTTCTGCCACTCCTCGTCACCATATTGTCATCGGCTTGTAACACAGAAACAAAGAAATAACTACCTAAAAATTTGCATGTTACGGATTAATGGCGTACCTTTGCACCATATATTAGGACAACCGGAAGCTTGCCCACAAAACGACTAACAAAGCCAATGAATCAGAATTCAAAACATTAACATAATATTCATTAACTAATTCATTGTATCTATGAAAAATTATTTACGCTTTCTATCGCCCGTACTGCTATTGTTAGCAGTGTTGATGGGGGGGGGTAAAATCTATGCCGATGAGGTAACATATACCGTCGCCTCTAAAACATCTGTCACACCATCTGTTTCGCTTACTGGGGTAACAACGTCATTTGAAAACACTTACAGCAGCAATAAAGAACAGCTTACCAAGAACAACAGCATGACCCTTAAGATTTCTGGCTTCTCTGGAACGGTTACTGCTTTAAAGCTAAACTTACGCAGAAATAAAACTGATGGAGACGGAAATTTCTCTGTAAACATTAATGGAAATAACGTTCTAACCCAACCGTTAGCAAATGGCGACCTAACGAACAGTTATACCGTTTATTCGTACAACATTCCATCACCTGTTGAAACAACAGGAGATATTATAATCACAATAAACGCAACAACAAATTCTTTGTATTGCAATGAATTCACTTTAATTTATGACAAACCAGATGAAAGCAAAACAAAGACTTCTCTCACATTCCCAACAACCTCTTACATGTTCATGGTGGGTGAAGATGTTCCTGTATTTAGCAATAAGGCAATATTAGAACCCGCGGCAGCAACAGGAGACATAACATACACGTCTGACAACGAGAATATTGCAGTTGTTTATGATGGCAATGTAACAGTTGACACAAGCGTTGAAGGCACCGCGACAATCAAGGCTGAATATAAGGGAAATGACAAATATGCGTCTTCTTCTGCCACATACACCATTAAAGTAATAAAGGCAATAGCATCTATTGCCGACCTCAAGAAAGAACTTAGCAAAAAGTCTCGTAATTTTACGCTAAAGCTTACTGACGCTATTGTGTCTTATACATATGGCGAACGCGCCTATATACAGGATGCTACTGCTGGCATATTATTATTTATACAAAAAGGGACAACCCCTGTAACAGCAGGACAAAAATTCAATGGTTTTGTAAATGTCGCAGCTCAAACATACTATAATCTTCCAGAACTCACATCATGGAATCCTTATTCTACGATGACAACAGAAACGACCGAAGAACTTCCTCTCGATGTTGTTACACTGGAAGAGTTAAAAAACAATTACGACAAATATGAAAGTTGCCGTGTGAAAGTGTTAGGAGTGACCATTTCTAAGGCATTTACAAATCGCACAGGCGAAATCTCACAAAACGGTGAAACAATTAGCTTAAGAGCTGGAGATGCCCAAATAACCGTTACCCACAATGACATTGCAGACATCATTGGTTTCCCTGGTGTTTACGATAAAGCCAAACAGCTTAATATTTGGGAGCAGTCTGCCATAAGCCCCATTACTGTCGAGTCCCTCACCCCCGCCGCTTCTGGCTACGCCACTTACGCTGCCGACTACGCTGTGAACTACAGCAAGCTGGGCCTTACCGCCTACACTGTGAAAGTTGCTGATGACAACTCAAAGGTGTCTGCCACTCCTTTCACAGGCGTTGTTCCCGCAGGCAAGGCAGTGCTCGTAAAGGGCACAGCAGGTCAGAAGTACACCCTCACCCCTGCCACCACTGCTGCTGACGAGACTTTCGACACCGACCTGCAGGCATCTGACGGCCCTGTGACCGCTGACGGTGCACAGCACTTTGCGTTCGGCACTAAGAAAGGAGTATCTGGCTTCAAGCTTGTAAATAGCGGTGTTGCCATCCCTGCCAAGAAAGGCTATCTGCTTATCAGCAACGCTGGCGCTAAGGAGTTCTTCGCCTTTGAGGGCGAGACCACTGGCATCAGCGCCGTTGAGACCGCTCCCGCCGCTGACGGCAACGTCTACAACATGGCAGGCCAGCGCGTGAGCAAGAGCTACAAGGGTCTTGTAATCGTTGGCGGTAAGAAATATCTCAACAAGTAAGACTACGACTATAGCAAACACATAAGACAAAAAATAATAATGACCACTATGAAAAAGCAATATATGAAGCCCTCTACACAGCAGATGTTGGTGGAGGCACAGCCCATGATGGCTGCTGTGAGCGGTGAGTTCACCTTAGACAGTTCCAATACCATCGACGACCCCAGAGAGATAGAGTCAAAACCGACTGGCTCTCACTACAACGTATGGGAGTAACCGCAGAGCGACGCCGCCTGTCAAAAAGCCAGACGGCATGGACAAGACTACTATTTTTTATGAAATAGAAGTAAATAATATGTTTTTTGAGCCGCAGGCGCTGTGAAGCGCTTGCGGTTTTTTTTCGTTATAGGCAGACAATGCCGCTGATTCTTAAACCCAAACGTGCGAGAGTTCAGTTTATAATTATTACCTTTGCAACAACACCCGAAATATATAACAGCAGACGACAGCAGCAATGACAGAAAAACCAACAACAACCGCAGACACCACCACAACCGACCCGACAACCGCTCACGCGCCATCAGGGTTTATACCGCAGCCCACCGCCGCCGACTGGTTCGGCGAGTTGGAGGCCATCGGCGCCGACATGCCGGCACGCGACCGCTACACCGTGGCAGGACGTGTGCTGCGCCTCGCCGTGGACTGGCGCCTGCGTGGCGTGCGCACAGCCTTTGCTGGTCTGCTGCCAAAGATACAATATCTGTTCCGCGAACACAACGTGAGAGACGCGGCGGTGCGTGACCGCTCGCTGGAACGCGCGATGAACGATGTGCGCCTGCGGCTGCGCCACCTCGCCGACACATCTGACGCAGAATTGGAGGAGGCGTGGAGCACTGACCTAAAGGCGGTGTGTCGTTTCATAGCGCTGATAAGCGGCTGTGCCGTGCCAGAGAAGCTGGAACGGCAGTTTCCGCTTTACACAGAGCACCGTCTGCTGCCACGCATGCGCGACGGGCTGGGACACGCCATGTCGGCGCTGCGCTGCACGGTGGAACGTTGGGACGCCAACGGCATATATGGCACCCGTGCCGACAGCGGCGACGCCGTGACGGTGTGGCTTGGCGCTGCCGCCGCTGGCTCATCAGGCGACTACTCCTATCTCCTGCCGCTGCTCTACGAGGGGGCACAGCTCAGTGTGGTGAGGCCACACGAGGAGGGTGGCGTGGTGTATGGCGAGCTATTGGTGCTCGACCCCGACAACCTCGTGAACGTGACAGCGGTAGCTGCCTGCTTCGAAGACTACGGATGCTCGGCACGTCTCGCCGTGGTCAACCGCCTGAAGCCAGGCGTGTCGAGCCGCGCCATACTGCTCGGACTATATGCCGGACAGCTGCTCGACGAGGCGGTCTACGGCTCTGACGTGACCTACGCCGAGAGCATGAGCCGCTTCTTCTGCCGCCACGCCTTAGCTTTCGCCTGCTGTCCCGACGAGCTCGGCGCCGACTTCCACCGCGACGCGCAACGGCAGCGCGAGATTATAGGCGACATCATAGGCACATCGCTAATGCACAAACGCGACCACCGCCCCGTAACTCCCGACGAGATAGTGCTGGAGCCGTCGTTTGTATGCCCCGTGCTCGGTCTGCAGGGACGTATGGACCTCATACATCTCGGTCTCGACATCATTGTAGAACAGAAAGGCGGCAAGGCGGCGATGGGGTCTGTGGACGGACATGTGCGCCAGCAACAGAAACACTACGTGCAGCTGCTGCTCTACCGCGCACTGTTCCACTACGCCTACAGCCAACTGCCCTACGCCGACATGGCATCGTATCTGCTCTACTCGCGCTACGAGGGCGGACTCGTGGAGCTGAGCTCAGCACCACAGTTGCTGCATGAGGCTATGAAGGTGCGCAACCAGATAGCATGGAGCGAGCGACGGTGGGCAGAACACGGCATGGATTTCCTTGCCACCATGACCGCCGACTCCATATTCCCGAACTGCAACGCCACGCTGTGGCAACGCTACCAGCGCCCCGACATAGACCGGCTGTTAGCGGCGCTGCGCCTTGCCACACCGTTGGAGCGCGCATACTGTCTGCGCCTCATGCGCTTCGTAGCGTGCGAACACATGCTGGCAAAGGTGGGCAGCCGCACGAAAGAGGACTCTGGCTTTGCCACCACATGGACGGCATCGGTGGAGGAAAAGCGGCTGTCGGGAAACATATATGAACGGCTCGTGATGGAGCCGATGGCGCCATGTGGCGAACAAGAAGACATAGTGTTTATGTTCGGCGACCACAGCTGGGCGGCGGGAGCGGACATGTCAAACTTCCGCGTGGGTGACATCGTGATGTTCTACCCATACCGCCGCGACCACGAGCCCGACGCCACGGCATCGATAGTGTTTCGAAGCACGGTGACGGACATACGCACCGACCGTCTGTGTGTGCGTCTGCGTAACCCACAGAACACGTGTGTGTTTGACTTCTACAACCGCCAGAACATGTGTTGGGCGGTGGAACACGACTTCATGGAGGCGTCGTTCACATCGCTCTACCGCGGACTATACGCCTTTCTGGCAGCGCCGAAAGAGCGACGTGACCTCGTGCTGGGACTGCGACAGCCAGCGGTGGACGCCACGACGACATTGCGCGGAGACTACGGCAGCTTCAACTCCCTGGCGCTCAGCGCACGACAGGCGCAAGACCTGTTCCTTATAATAGGTCCTCCCGGCACTGGCAAGACGTCTTTCGGCATGCTGAACGTGCTGAAAGAGCAGTTGCTCGAGCCTGGCTCGTCGGTGCTGTTGACGGCATATACCAACCGCGCCGTGGACGAGATTTGCAGCAAGCTGGTGGAGAGCGACATTGACTTCATACGTCTTGGCAGCGACTTCAGCTGTGCACCGCAGTACCGTAGCCACCTGCTACACGACAGGGTGGAAGCTCTGGAGCGTGTGACGGTGGACGGCGTGAGGCAGCTGATAACAGGAGCACGGGTGGTATGTGGCACGGTGACGGCGTTCAGCGCACACACGGAGCTCTTCGGACTGAGAGGCTTCGACCTCGCCATCGTGGACGAGGCGTCGCAGATTCTGGAGCCGCATCTCATCGGACTGCTGGGCGCATGTCACGATGGCAAGCCTGCCATAGGACGGTTTGTGCTCATCGGCGACGAGAAGCAGCTGCCGGCAGTAGTGCAACAAGAGCAGAGCGAATCGGCTGTGGAGGAGCCGGAGCTGCGCGCCATAGGACTGACGGACTGTCGGCTGTCGTTTTTTGAACGTATGCTGCGCATGCATGGCAAAGACAATCCATCTACGTGTTTCCTGCTACGACGACAGGGACGCATGCACCCTTCCATCGCCGACTTCCCCAACAGAGCGTTCTACGGCAATGTGTTGCAGCCTGTGCCACTACCCCACCAGAGTGAGCCAGCGGCGGAAACGGCGCGTGGCAACGACTGGGTGGAGGACATGCTGCTCACACATCGTCTCGCCTTCGTGTCGTGTGACCCATATCTCGGACCCGACGAGGCAGACAAGGTAAACTCTGCCGAGGCGGAGACAATAGCCGCTGTCGCTGTGACGGCACGCCGCATGGCGGGCGACACGTACGACGCGACAACGACGGTCGGGGTGATTGTGCCTTACCGCAACCAGATAGCAACGGTGAGGGCAGCGATAGACAAGGCGGCACATGCTGCGGGATTTGACGACATGCACGACATCGCCATCGACACGGTGGAACGATACCAGGGCAGTCAGCGCGACGTGATAGTGTATGGCTTCACGGCGAAACGCCCTTACCAGTTAGCGTTTCTCACCGACACGGAGTACTACGACGCTACAGACAACGCCGTGATTGACCGTAAGCTAAACGTGGCGATGACACGCGCCCGCAAACGTCTGGTCATGGTGGGGTACGCCCCTCTGCTAATGCGCGACACCACCTTCCGACGGTTGATAGAATATGCGAGGGAGAAAAAAGCATTTTTTAAAGGTAAAAAAGTAAAAAGGTAAAAAGGTAAAAAAGCGGTTTAAAAATAAAAAGGCGGTTTAAAGGTAAAAAAGTAAAAAGGTAAAAAAGTAAAATATAAAAAAGGTAGAATGTCTGGAGGAAACTTTACATTTAAGCAATTTACGATAAGCCAAGAGCGATGCGCAATGAAGGTGGGCACTGACGGAGTGCTTATCGGTGCATGGGCAGAAGGCGGAAAGAAGGTGCTTGACATTGGAACGGGCACGGGACTAATAGCGCTGATGATGGCGCAACGCTACCCCGAAGCACACGTGACGGGGATAGATATCGACGCAGAGGCTTGCACACAGGCACAAGAAAATGTGGCGGCAAGTCCGTTTGGCAACCGCATAGACATCGTGACGACGGCGCTGCAAGACTTTGCGCCAGACACGAAGTTTGACTGCATAGTATCTAACCCACCGTTTTTTCAGAACAGCCTGAAGAACCCGGACTCACGCAAGGCGACGGCACGCCACTCTGACTCGCTGCCATTTGCGCTGCTCTTCGAGCGTGTGGCGACGCTGCTCGACGAGGACGGACGCTTCTCTGCCGTCATACCATCGGAGTGTGCATCCGACTTCTTGGCGGAAGGTTATCTCCACGGGCTGTCGGTGACGAGACGCTGCGACGTGCGCACGACAGAACGCAAAGCGCCGCGCCGCTGTCTCCTGACTTTCGCAAGAAACAGCGGCGCGGCGCATGAGCAACTCGAAACCGTGCTGCAACAGCAAGACGGCAGTCGCTCGAAATGGTATGAGTCACTGACACGTGAGTTTTACGTTAAATAAAGTAGACGAGGGACAAGTAGACGAGTAGACAAGGAGAGTTGTCTTACGAGTGGACGAGCCACAAGGTACGAGGGACAAGGAGATTTGATGGCGTCCGCCTTTTTTACCTTTTTACCCTTTTACTTTTTTACCTTTAAACCGCCTTTTTACCTTTAAAAGTTCAGTTTCTTCTGTATAACCTTGCTTATCGCCTGAATATGTCGTCCCTGGTTGGTGATGTCTTCACGCATGATGTTGAGTTGGTTGAACAGTTCTGCGGCAGCATTCTGCAAAGCGTTAGGTTTGCGAATGCTACGGTCGGCAAAAGGGTTTACCAACATCTTTATGCCTTTCTCCTTCAACTCCACATCGATATCTTCGCCGGTCATGACGGGGTCGCCGTCGTAGTGGATGACACCTGGCTGGCTGCGGTGAATATGCAGCTTCTTACAACGAAATGTCTTTATCTTAGAGTTTTTGTCAAGGGTCTTGTTGAACATGTCGATGCTAATCTGTGGTGCCTCAAACACGTCGAACGGCTCCATTATTATGACATCAATCAGTCCGTCGCTCATCGACGCCTGCGGTGCGATGTAAGCGTTATTGCCATACTGCGACGCATTGGCACACGAGATGAGGAACGCCTTATACTGGTTGGTGCCGTTCTCGTCTTGCAGCACATAGGTCTCAGGCTTGTATTTCAGTCCCTCACGCAAGATGTTCTCCGCATAGGTGATGGGACCACGCTTTCCTGCCTCGGCAAACTTCTGACTCACGAACGCGTCGAAGCCCATGCCACAGGTGCAGAAGAACGGGTAGCCGTTGATTATACCGTAGTCGAGGTCGTGTATTTCGCACTGGTTGATAATCTCTATCGACTTTCTGAGATTCATGGGCAACAACAGATGACGCGCCAAGCCGTTGCCAGAGCCGCACGGCATGATGCCAAGTGCTGTGTTGGAATGGACGATGGCACGTGCCACTTCATTCACCGTTCCATCTCCACCGACAGCCACTACCACATCGACGCCATTGTCTTTGGCACGTGACGCTATCTCCGAGGCATGGCCAGCATATTCGGTTATGGCTATCTCGTAGTCAAATTTCTCCTTGTCCAGGGTCTGCTCAATGAGGTTTGGAACCCCTGCCTTGCTGGAGGTACCGGATATGAGGTTTATTATGAAAACGGCTTTTTTCTTCATGTTAGTGTGTCTGTGTTGTCTTGTACTTTTGCATGCAAAGCCACCGTGGATGGCTTTCACATAATGAAAAAATATAACGAAAATATAACGCAAAAGTAATAAAATCCTTTTTATTAAGTGGTTATTATTCCATAAAAATAGCAAAACTGCACATTTATTTATGAAAATGAGCCGAATATTATATCTTTTTTGTAACTTTGCACCTTGAATAGTTTGAAACTAATTTAAAGGTACATTACACCTATTTTAATAATAATGGGACAATTACAAGAAAAATACAAGAGCTATCGTGTGCCTCAGAAGTACATGGAGGCTGGTGTATATCCTTACTTCCGTGAGATAACCAGTAAGCAAGGCACGGAAGTTGAGATGGGCGGACATGAAGTTCTTATGTTCGGTTCCAACGCTTATACTGGACTCACAGGAGACCAGCGTGTGATAGATGCTGCAAAGGCAGCCCTTGACAAATATGGCTCTGGATGTGCTGGTAGCCGTTTCCTTAACGGAACACTCGATCTGCACGTACAACTCGAGAAAGAGTTGGCTGAGTTTGTACACAAAGACGACACTCTGTGCTTCTCTACCGGATTCTCGGTAAACGCCGGTGTGCTTGCCGTTGTTGTAGGACGTGGCGACTACATCATCTGTGACGACCGCGACCATGCCAGCATCGTGGACGGACGTCGTCTGTCGTTTGCCCGCCAGCTGCACTACAAGCACAACGACATGGAAGACCTGGAGAACATCTTGAAAGGTCTGCCCCACGAGGCAGTGAAGCTGATTGTGGTAGACGGCGTGTTCTCTATGGAGGGCGACCTCGCTAACCTGCCTAAGATTGTAGAGCTGAAGCACAAGTACAACTGCTCCATCATGGTGGACGAAGCCCACGGACTGGGTGTATTCGGCGACCACGGACGCGGCGTATGCGACCACTTCGGACTCACCGACGAGATAGACCTCATCATGGGTACATTCTCTAAGTCAATGGCTTCTATCGGTGGATTCATTGCTAGCGACTATGACACTATCAATTATCTGCGCCACACTTGCCGCACATACATCTTCAGTGCTTCTAACACTCCTGCCGCTACAGCCGCAGCTCTCGAGGCATTGCACATCTTGCAGCAGGAGCCCGAGCGCATTGAGAAGTTGTGGGACGTAACAAAATATGCCCTCAAGCGTTTCCGCGAAGAAGGATTTGAGATTGGCGAGACAGAAAGTCCAATCATTCCGCTTTACATCCACGACGTAGAGAAGACGTTTGTTGTCGTAGCCCGCGCTTACGAAGATGGCGTGTTCATCAACCCCGTTATCCCACCAGCATGTGCTCCGCAGGACACTTTGGTGCGCTTCGCACTGATGGCTACACACACCAAAGACGAAGTGGAGAGAGCTGTCAACATCTTGAAGAAGATTTTCGTGGAGATGGACATCATAAAGTAAGATTTCCGTCTTGACAATGCAGACAGATGCAATCTGTCGAAAATAATCATAAGGAAAATTTGCAAGGTTCAGATTTTATGAGTAACTTTGCACTCGCAAATGTGAAACCTTGCATTCCTCGGGGTGTAGCGCAGCCCGGTAGCGCTCCTGGTTTGGGACCAGGCGGCCGCAGGTTCGAATCCTGTCGCCCCGACATTTTTCACATCCAATCGACTTAGGACTTCTTTCCTTTAAAGGAATGGAGTCCTTTTTTATCCACCCTACCCACACATTTTATTCGCCAAACCCACACATTTCATTACTTATATTTTGGCAAGTAAGAAAAATGACGTATATTTGCATATAGTTTCGTTTGTCGGATGAATAGTTCGACAACATATTTTGTACCCAATACGCTCGTTGCGCAGCATGGCGGAATGGATGCAGAACAAAAAACGATAACTGAAAACACATGCTAACACCCCAACGGTCTGTCCGCATGGCTGTAAGCCGCCGGCAAGACGTATTGTGAAGCAGGTAAATAATTAATTACTAAATAGTTATAAAATGAAAATGTTAGAAGGAAAGACTGCCCTTGTCACAGGAGCAGCCCGCGGCATCGGTAAGGCTGTCGCTATGAAATTCGCCTCTGAGGGCGCAAACATCGCATTCACAGACCTTGTTCTGAACGACGAAATGGCTGCCGGCTTGGAGGCAACTCGTAAGGAGATTGAGGCTCTCGGCGTAACATGTCGTGCATACGCTGGCAACGCTGCTGACTTCGAGGAGACAGACAAGGTGGTAAAGCAGATTCATGCTGATTTCGGCTCTATCGACATTCTCGTCAACAACGCTGGCATCACAAAAGACGGACTCATGCTCCGCATGTCAGAGGCACAGTGGGACGCAGTGCTCAACGTGAACTTGAAGTCTGCATTTAACTTCATCCACGCTTGCGCTCCTATCATGCTGCGTCAGCGCGGTGGCTCTATCATCAACATGGCTTCTGTTGTAGGTGTTCACGGCAACGCTGGTCAGTGCAACTACTCCGCTTCTAAAGCAGGCATGATTGGTCTGGCAAAGTCTATCGCTCAGGAGCTTGGTCCTAAGGGAATCCGTGCCAACGCTGTTGCTCCTGGCTTCATCGAGACAGCTATGACAGCTGCTCTGCCCGAGGATATCCGCAAAGACTGGATGAAGAAGATTCCTCTGCGTCGCGGCGGACAGACCGAAGACATCGCCAACGTATGTCTCTTCCTCGCATCTGACATGTCAAGCTATGTTAGCGGACAGGTTATTCAGATTGACGGTGGTATGAACATGTAATCTTTGAAGATGAAAGTAATCTACGAAGATAACCATATTATAATAGTATCGAAAGAAAGCGGCGAGATCGTCCAGGGAGACAAAACCGGCGACCAGCCGCTTTCCGAGACTGTCAAACAATATCTTAAGACGAAGTACAACAAGCCGGGGAACGTGTTCATCGGCGTTGTACATCGCCTTGACAGACCTGTCAGCGGTCTTGTGACTTTTGCCAAGACGTCGAAAGCGCTGTCTCGTCTTAATGAGATGTTCCGCAACGGCGATGTACACAAGACCTATTGGGCACTAACACGCAACTGTCCTCCAGCAGAGAGCGGACGACTGGTACACTGGCTTCGCCGCAACGAACAACAGAACAAGAGTTATGCCTCCGACCGCGAGGTGCCTGGTTCAAAGAAGGCGGTACTTGACTATAAGGTCATAGGACGCACCGACAACTACACGCTGATAGAGGTAAAACTACTTACAGGACGCCATCATCAGATTCGCTGCCAGCTTGCCGCGATGGGTTGTCCGATAAAGGGCGACCTGAAATACGGGGCACGAAGAAGCAACCCCGACGGCAGCATCTCTCTCCTGTCGCGTAAGGTAGAGTTTGTCCATCCCGTCTCAAAGATTCTTATTCAGGCAGAAGCGCCATTGCCCGACGAACGCATTTGGCACGAAATAGCTGCCGCAGCTCTATAGATTTTTTATTGAAGAAACCCTCAGGATACATACTTAAAACACCCAAAATGAGTTTTATGGGCAAAACCAAGAAGTGGTTGTGGGCGCTTGTCGCCTCTCCCCTCGTCATGTTTGTAGTGTTGAGTTTATTGCTTTACGTACCATCAATACAGACTTGGATGGTAGGTAAGGTTGTAGAGTATGTGTCTGAAAACACGCCTTGTAAGGTGTCGGTGGGAAAGGTTCGTTTGCTTTTCCCCCTCGACCTTAGGGTGCAAGACTTCCTACTTACCCAGCCCAACGACTCTCTTCCACAGTCCATAGACACCGTAGCCGATGTCCGCAATCTTGTTGCAGACGTTAAATTACTGCCGTTGCTACGTGGCAAGATAGTGGTGGCAGGCGTTGACCTGCGTGACGCTCGCATAAACACCGTTCGCTTTATAGAGTCGGCACACGTCCGTGGACGTGTCGGACGATTGTTTCTACAGTCTGACGGGATAGTTCCTGGTGACGAGTTTGCCGACATAACCTCCGTGATATTAAAGGATGCCAACGTGCAGGTGGCACTCAACGACACAGTGCCTGAAGACACGTCAAAGACCGAAAACCATTGGAAGATAAGCCTTTCCAAACTCAGAATCATCAACACCAGTGCCGATGTGCACATGCCTGGCGACACTCTTCGTCTGCGTGTGCTTATCGGCAACGGCAGAGCCGAGAACGGACACTTTGACCTTGCGTCGGGCAACTACTCGTTGTCACGACTCCGAATAAAAGGCGGTAGCCTCAAATACGACAACAACTTCACGCCGACGACTCCAGGTCTCGACCCCAACCACGTGGCACTTGACAGCCTGACGCTTGGCATAGACTCTTTCTCTTACCGCGGTTCCAAACTTGCTATGGCGCTGCGCGAATGTCGTTTCCATGAGGAGTGCGGTTTGTCGCTCACCTCACTTGTTGGCCGTCTGTCGCTCGACAGCGTGCGGCTCAACATCCCCACCCTCGCCCTCTCCACCCGCCACTCATCACTTAACGCACGTGTCGCGATGGACATGAACGCGTTTGACAACAAATTCCCTGGAAAGATTGATGCCAACCTTGACGGAAAAATCGGCAAGGGCGACATCATACACATTATCGGCGGCAAGCCGATGGACATTCTGCGCCTGTTACCCAACCGCCAGATAGCAGTGGCTTTCAAGTTCAAAGGCAACATGCAGTCTGCCGACATGCCGACCTTGAAAGCCTCCATGCCGACGGTGTTTGACCTATCGGCAAGCGGTCACATGCGCCATCTGCTTGAACCAGACCGCATGAGCGGCAACATAAAACTGTCTGCCACCGCACACGACCTCAACTTCCTATCTTCCATGTTGCCATCGGGATTCTCCATCCCGCACAATATCCGCCTTGACGGCACCGCCAATCTGCAGGGTCAGCGCTACGCAACAGACCTTCGTCTGAGAGAAGGCGGCGGCATGGCGACACTTAAAGCCAAACTCGACATGCGCAACATGGCTTATGACGGAAGTCTTGACGTCAATGGTCTGAACATCGGACATTACATCCCTATCAAAGGTCTGCATGCTTTCTCTGGCAACTTGAAAGCACGAGGAAAAGGCTTTGACGTCTTCGCACCACGTACCGTCATGTTTGCCGACGCTGGCATCAGCGGATTGAAATACGGTGGCCACGACTATTCTGGACTTAAAGCATCACTTCGTCTGCAAAACGGCCGCGCCTATCTTGACGTAGACAACGCCAACGACATATTTAATGGAAACATCCACCTTAACGCACTGCTTCACCAGCGAAAGGTTGATGCTAAGATGTCGTGCAACCTCGTCAACGCCGACTTCTACCAAATGGGCGTCACACACCACCCATTCAGTGCCGCCTTCAAGTCACACATATCCGTAGCCAGCGACTTGCGCGACTACTATCATATCGACGGCATCGTGTCAGACATCTGCATGCGTGACAGCCTGCACGAGTACAGACCCGAAAATGTTTTGGCAGAGCTGCTTACGCGCCGCGACACCACCCACGCCAGCATCACAAGCGGCGACATGGGACTGCGCCTCAACGCCCACGGCGGCTACCGCCAATTGTTGCGCCACAGCGACCAGATTATAGAGGAGATAAAACGACAGACCGCCGAAAAAAAAATAGACCAGCTGAAGCTACGCTCACACTTCCCCACTCTGTGTCTGTGGATTAACACCGGTAAGAACAATGCCGTCGCACGATTTGCCAACCGTCTTGGCTACGAGTTGTCAAGCGCATTTGTAGACGTGGACATGTCGCCTGTTGACGGCATAAACGGCATCATGAAGATAGACTCGCTCGTCGCCCACGGCATACAGCTCGACACCATACGTCTTAACCTGAAGTCTGACTCTGTACGTACAGACTTCCAGGGACAAATACGCAACGGACGAAAAAATCCGCAGTATGTGTTCAACGCCATGTTTGGTGGAGTGCTCTATGAACGCGGCGTCTACTTCGGAACACGTGTGTTTGACGCCAACGACAAGCTTGGCGTGGCACTGGGGTTGAGAGCATCGATGGAAGAAAACGGCATAAAGCTCACCGTTGGCGGACCATTCGACCCTGTGTTCGGCTACAAGAAATTCAAGGTAAACAAAGGCAACTATCTGCTCTTTACCAACGACAGCCGCGTGTCGGCAGACATGAAACTCACCGCTTCTGACGGCACTGGCGTACAGATTTATTCCAACGACAGCACAGAGGCACTTCAGGACCTGACACTCGGACTGTCAAACTTCGAACTGTCGCGCGTCATGAACGTGCTACCCTACCTGCCGCGAATATCTGGTGTGATGAACGGTGACTTCCACGTCATAAAGACAGAAGAAGCCCTATCCGTGTCATCGGCGCTTACTGTCGACAACATGGTGTATGAAGGCTGTCCGCTTGGCAACCTCGGTTCAGAGTTTGTGTATATGCCACAAGAGAATGACACCCATGTCGTGGACGGAACACTAACCTGCAACGGCTACGAGGTAGGAGCGCTGTCGGGCTCTTATCAGCCAGAGGGCGACGGCACACTTGACGCCACGCTAACCCTCACCCGCACACCGCTGAAACTGCTCAACGGCTTCATCACCGACCAGCTGTTCGGCTTCAAAGGCTACTGCAACGGCAGCCTCGACGTCAAAGGGGCGCTATCGAGTCCTGTAGTCAACGGCAGCATGAGCCTCGACTCCGCCTACATCTCCAGCCAACCATATGGTGTGGAGCTACGCTTTGCCGACACACCAGTCAAGATTACAGACAGCAAGATGGTGTTTGACAAGTTCAAGATGTACGCCACCAACCGCACACCGCTTACCGTAAACGGCTACCTCGACTTCTCCAGCATCGACAACATGCGCCTTGACACACGCATAAGTGCAACCAACTATCTGCTTATCGACTCTCGCGAGAACATGCGGTCAGAGGCTTACGGCAAGGCATACGTCAACTTCATTGGTGTGGTGCGCGGTCCGCTCGAATCGCTGCAGATGCGTGGCGGACTCGATGTGCTCGGCACCACCGACATGACATACATCCTACGCGACTCGCCACTCACCACCGACACGCAGCTCGACAACCTGGTGAAGTTCACCGACTTCAACGGACGTAAGGAGATAGCCGTTGCGAAGCCCGAACTCACAGGCATAGACATAGACTTGTCAATAAACATTGACGAGGGCGCCCATATTATGTGTGCGCTTAACACCGACCAGTCCAACTATATAGACCTCGTTGGCGGCGGCAGTCTACGCATGCAGTACAACTCCATTGACAACCTACGTCTCACAGGCCGCTACACATTGAGCAACGGCGAGATGAAATACTCACTCCCCGTCATACCGCTCAAGACCTTTACCATACAGGACGGCAGCTACGTAGAGTTCATTGGCGACGCCATGAACCCGCGCCTCAACATCACAGCTACCGAGGAGACGAAGGCGTCGGTGTCTACAGATGGCGGAACAGGGCGCAGCGTGCTGTTCAACTGCGGCGTAAAAATCACCAAGACCCTGCAAGACATGGGACTGGAGTTCATCATCGACGCGCCTGAAGACATGGCTATACACAACGAGTTGCAGACCATGACGGCAGAAAATAGAGGCAAACTCGCCGTCACCATGCTCACCACAGGCATGTATATCGCCGACGGCAACACCAATGCGTTCTCCATGAACAGCGCGCTGAGTGCGTTCCTTAACAGCCAGATAAACTCCATCTCTGGCAATGCACTCCGCACCCTCGACCTGAGTTTCGGCATGGACAACACAACGACGGGAACGGGAGAGGTACACACCGACTATTCGTTCAAGTTCTCGAAGCGATTCTGGAACAACCGCCTGCGCATCGTCATCGGCGGCAAGGTATCGTCGGGAGCAGCGGTAGACAACCAAGACGACACATTCTTCGACAATGTGACGCTGGAGTATCGCCTCAGCCAAAACTCCAACAAATATCTGAAGCTCTTCTACGACCGCGACAGCTACGACTGGCTTGAGGGATATGTAGGCCAATACGGCGCTGGCTTCATGTACCGCCGCAAACTACAGAAGCTTACAGATCTGTTCCGCATAAGCCGCCTGTCACGCAAGAACAGCAAGACCGACGACGAAGACGAGACACACGTCACATCAGAACAGGGTAACATCCCCACTGAGAACAAGGAAAAAACAGACAAGTAAATGAAAGTCACATATTCATATACCATAACCAAAGTGTTGGCGACGCTGCTGCTGGTAGCGGTAGTAACGGCATGCTCTACGACCAGCCGCGTGCCCGACGACGACAAACTGTTTGTCGGGCTTTCAAAGATTGACTACACCAACTACGACAAAAACGACCACTTCGTCAGCACACGCGAAGAGGTGGAAGCCGCTCTTGCCACCGCCCCAAACGGCGCCCTGTTTGGCAGTTCCTTCTACCGCACACCGTTCCCCTATCGTCTGTGGATATATAACGCCTTTTCAGAAAGCGACTCACCCATCTCGCGATGGATTACCAAGTCGTTTGGCAAAGCCCCAGTGCTGATGAGCGGTGTCAACCCCACACTGCGTGCTAAGGTGGCGCAAGGTCTGCTCCACGACCGTGGCTACTTCGCTGCTGCTGTCAACTACAACGAGCAGCCTATGCGCAGCAAGAAAAAAGCCAAGATTCGCTACGACATCAACGTCGGACCGCTTTACGTCGTCGACACTCTGGACTACATAAACTTCCCCGCCGACGCCAAAACATTGATCGATTCCACACGTTCCGAGGCACTGGTCACCTCTGGTTCACCATTCGACGTGTCAGCCCTCGATGCCGAGCGCACACGTCTCAGCACCCTCTTCCGCAACAACGGCTATTACTACTATCAGCCAGGCTACGCCTCTTATCTTGCCGACACACTTGACGTGGCAGGCCACGCCCGTCTGCGTTTGCAACTTGCCGATGGCATACCGTCGGCGGCAACACGCAAGTGGTATATCGGCAACGTGCAGCTCGAGATGCGCAAGCAGTACAGCGACATACTCACCAATTCGTTCCGTTACCGCCACTTCTCCATGTACTACCCTGGCAAACACACACCGATGCGCGCCGCAGTGATAATGAAAGACGTGAAACTGCGCCACGGACAACTCTACAGCTACGACGACTACGTGGCATCGGTCAACAATCTGACGTCCATGGGAGTATTCAGCATGGTGGACATAAAGTTCACACCACGCGACACCACAGCCCT
>JALEVZ010000018.1 GCA_022788105.1 Prevotella sp.
CACATGCCTGTGCCGTCTACCATGATGGTGTTGAGCGACACCTCGTTGGGTATGCCGTACTGCTTGGCGAGCAGCGAACAGAACTTCATCATGATGGGGGGACCAATGGCAAATATCTTGTCCACATGCTCTTGCTTCACAAACTGCTCTATGCCTACCGTCACCACGCCTTTCTCGCCATACGAACCGTCGTCGGTCATGATGGTCAGCTCGTCGCTGCTCTCCCTCACTTCGTCTTCCAATATGACGAGGTCTTTACTTCGTCCCGCAATGACAGACAGCACGCGGTTGCCTGCTTCTTTCAAGGCGCGTATGATGGGGAGCATCGGTGCGACACCTACGCCGCCGCCGGCACATACGACCGTTCCGAAGTTCTCTATGTGTGTGGGGTTACCGAGCGGTCCTACGACGTCGGCAATGGCGTCGCCGACATTGAGGTCGCACATCTTGCATGACGACAGACCAACCTTTTGCACAACCAATGTGATAGTGCCTTCTTTAGTGTCAGCATCGGCAATGGTGAGCGGAACACGTTCGCCGCCTTCGGCTATACGTACAATGACAAAGTTGCCGGCTTTGCGGCTGCGTGCAATCAGTGGAGCTTCTATCTTGAAGAGAAACACCTTTTCGGAGAATTGTTTCTTGTCTGTTATTGTAAACATGGTTCGTATGTGTTTAGAGTTCTGGTTTTTGTGGGAAGCAACGGCTTCTGTCGGAAGCAAATTAGCGTACGCCAAATAATAAAAAAAGTCCTCAAAGAGGGCGAACATAGATAGTAGATGCGATTGCCCATGTCCGCTCTCTTCAAGGACGATGTATAGCCTGCGCTTCCGCGGCAGCACTGTCTTGTCGTGTGACGGCGGTGCTGTTTGTCTCGTAAGGCGCAGACTTGTAATAGTGTAGTCTTCTTTAGAAGTTCTTGTCGTCAATCATATCGAAGCCGCAGTAGGGCACGAGAGCCTTCGGTACGCGTATGCCCTCGGGAGTCTGGTTGTTCTCCAGAATGGCGGCAACGATGCGCGGCAGAGCCAGTGCCGAACCGTTGAGAGTGTGGCACAACTCAATCTTCTTTGTCTCGGCGTTGCGGTAGCGGCAGTGCAGACGGTTAGCCTGATAGCTTTCGAAGTTAGATACTGACGAAACCTCAAGCCAACGCTTCTGTGCGGCGCTCCATACCTCGAAGTCGTAGCAGATAGATGACGTGAAGCTCATGTCACCACCGCAGAGGCGCAGGATGTGATAGGGGAGTTCCAGCTTCTTGCACAGACCCTCAACGTGGTTGAGCATCTCGTCGAGTGACTGGTAAGAGTGCTCTGGAGTGTCGATGCGCACAATCTCTACCTTGTCGAACTGGTGCAGGCGGTTGAGGCCGCGCACGTCTTTGCCGTAGCTGCCAGCCTCGCGACGGAAGCATGCAGAGTAGGCGCAACGCTTGATAGGCAGGTCCTTTTCGTCGAGAATCTCGTCACGGAAGATGTTTGTAACGGGTACCTCGGCGGTCGGGATGAGGTAGAGGTTGTCGAGGTTGCAGTGGTACATCTGACCTTCCTTGTCAGGCAGCTGGCCTGTGCCGTAGCCTGAAGCCTCGTTTACTACGAAGGGTGGCTGTACCTCCAAGTAGCCACTCTTGCGTGCCTCTTCGAGGAAGAAAGCCTCCAATGCGCGCTGGAAACGTGCCATCTTGCCGATGTAGAGTGGAAATCCGGCACCTGTAATCTTTACACCGAGGTCGAAGTCGATGAGGTTGTACTTCTTGCAAAGGTCCCAATGACACATTGCGTCCTCAGGAAGATCGGGCATTACGCCACCTTCTTTCACTACGACATTGTCGCTGGCATCTTTGCCTTCGGGCACGTCGTCGTTAGGGATGTTAGGTATGGTGTAGAGCAAAGCGAGCAAATCTTTCTCTGCCTGCTCCTTTTCTGTTTCAAGAGCCTTGTTTTTTTCTTTCAGGGCTGCAACCTCGCTTTTCGCTGTCTCAGCCTCTTCTTTCTTGCCTTGCTTCATCAGCTGACCGATAGTGGCTGCCATCTTCTTTGCTTCGGAGAGGTTGGCGTCCAGCTCCTGCTGTGTCTCACGGCGCTCTTTGTCTATTTCAAGTACTTTCTTGATTGTTTCCTCAGCGTTGGGGAAATGTTTCTTGTTCAGACCTTTTATTACGCGATCGGTCTGTTCACTGATAAGTTTTAACGTCAACATATTGAAAAAACTTTATTTTATATGTGTTTTGTTGTTATATTCTTGCTTGATAGAAGGCTCTTTACCCTATAGCATTGCAAAGGTACAAAAAAAATAAATATGTCGTACATTTAGCCATAATATTTTGGAATGGCTCGCGTTTTGTTATTACTAATAAGGCTATAAACGCAATAATCCCAGACCTCATAAATGAAGTCTGGGACATATTGTTGTTTGTTTGGAATAAGTTTTGTTTGTATTATGTTAAGCTTCTGCCTCAGGTATTACAGAAACAGTGCTCTTGTCCTTGCGACCCTTGTGGAAATTCACAACGCCGTCAACGAGAGCGTACAGGGTGTCGTCCTTGCCGATACCCACATTCTGACCCGGGTTGTGCTTTGTGCCACGCTGGCGAACGATGATGTTGCCGGCGATAACCTTCTGTCCACCCCAAATCTTAACACCTAATCTCTGAGAAGCTGATTCACGTCCGTTCTTAGAACTACCTACACCTTTTTTGTGTGCCATTTCTTGTTCCTCCTAAATTTAAGCGATTACTTCTTTAATTTTTACTTCCGTGAACTGAGCACGATGACCGTTCTTTTTACGGTAATCTTTTCTGCGCTTCATCTTGAAAACAATGACTTTGTCACCCTTTACGAGCGGGTTGACAACTTCACAGACTACTTTGGCACCTTCTACGGTAGGTGCGCCCACCTGTACTGAACCTTCTTTGTCGACAAGCAGTACCTTGTCGAACTCAACAGCCTGACCCTCTGCCACATCCTTGATGTGGTTAACGAAGAGCTTCTTGCCTTCCTCAGCCTTGAACTGCTGACCGTTAATTTCTACAATTGCGTACATTTTTTATTTAATAAACGGTTGCTCCGCGAGGCGATTTACGTCGTGTAAATGCTTTTCCCTGCCCCAACGGAATAAAATCGGATGCAAAATTAATGTTTTTTCATTTGATAATGTGCGTCGCTCTGAGTCTTTTTGCTTTATTTAAGATGAATTAACAAGATTGGGAGCGCGCCACGCCTTTTGCGTCGCTCGTGCCCAATCTTGTGTCTGTCATCAGCTTTCCTGCCAGTGTGCTCAGTTCTAAGGCGTTTCGCCTTGTGCTTTTAGAGATTTTATCTTCAGCTCCGAAAGTTTTTATCTTCGGCTCTAATGGTTTTCTACTGGTGGAAAGTCAGCTCGCCAGAGTCGCCGTCACGGTCTATGATTATAGGCTTGTCGGCTTCGAAACTGCCATCAAGTATGTGCGCACAGATGCCGTCTTCGATGTATGTCTGTATGGCACGCTTGAGCGGTCGGGCGCCGAACTGCACGTCGTAGCCTTTAGTTGCAACGTATTCCTGCGCCTTTTCCGTCACCTCAACATGGTAGCCGATGCCTTCCATGCGTTTCGTGAACTTGCCAATCTCCATGCCTGTAATCTGCAACAGAGCCTGGCGGTCGAGCTGGTCAAACATCACGATGTCGTCGAGACGGTTGAGAAATTCGGGTGCGAACTGTCGGCTGAGACTCTTCTGTATGATGGAGCGTGCATATTCCTTGTCCTTCTCGCTGATGTCTGTGCCGTCGAAAGATGACGCATTGAAGCCTACGCCGCGTCCGAAGTCCTTGAGTTGCTTCGTACCGGTGTTTGATGTCATGATGACAATGGTGTTGCGGAAGTCGACAAGTCGTCCGTTACCGTCGGTGAGACGGCCTTCGTCAAACACCTGTAACAGCATGTTGAACACGCTGCTGTGGGCCTTCTCTATCTCGTCGAGCAGCACGATGGAGTAGGGATGGCGGCGCACTTTCTCGGTGAGCTGTCCGCCTTCGTCGTAGCCTACATATCCCGGAGGCGCGCCGATGAGTCGCGATGTGTTGAACTTCTCTGAATATTCGCTCATATCAACCCTTATAAGCGAGTCGGCAGAACCGAACAGTTCTTCCGCCAACTTCTTCGTGAGGTATGTCTTGCCCACGCCCGTGGGACCGAGGAACATAAACACTCCGATGGGCTTGTTGGGGTCTTTGAGTCCTATGCGGTTGCGTTGTATGGCCTTGACGGTCTTTTCTATCGCCTTGTCCTGGCCTACAACGGCTCCGCGCAGCTTGTCGGCGAGGGTGCGCAGCTGCTCGCCTTCGCTCTGTGCAATGCGCTGGACGGGTATGCCACTCATCACCGACACCACGTTGGCAACGTCGTCTTCGGTCACGGAGTAGCGGCGGTATTCGTCGCTGTTCAGCCATTCGTCGTTCAGAACCTTCAGCTCATTCATCAGCTTGGTCTGACGGTCGCGGTGTTTTGCGGCCTCTTCATAGTTCTGGTCTGCCACGGCTTGGTCCTTCATGCGCTTCACCTCGTCTATCTCCTTCTCCTTCTCCACGATGTAGTCGGGTACGTGAGCGTTGGTGAGGTGCACCTTTGCACCCGCTTCATCGAGTGCGTCGATGGCCTTGTCGGGGAACGCACGCTCGCTGATGTAGCGTCCGGTGAGGCGTACACATGCCTTCAGCGCCTCGGGAGTGTATGCCACATGGTGGAACTCTTCGTAGCGCTCTCTTATGTTTTCGAGTATTTCGGCTGTCTCTGCCTCCGTAGTCGCGTTGACCAACACCTTCTGGAAACGGCGTTCTAAGGCTCCGTCCTTCTCTATGCTGTTGCGATATTCGTCCAGCGTGGTGGCGCCGATGCACTGGAACTTGCCTCTTGCGAGTGCAGGTTTCATGATGTTGGCGGCGTCCATAGAGCCAGGAGTGCTGCCTGCACCGATTATGGTGTGTATCTCATCAATAAACACTATGATGTCGGGGTTGGCCTCAATCTCTTTCAACAGAGCCTGTATGCGCTCCTCAAACTGGCCTCTGTACTTTGTGCCAGCTACGATAGAGGTCATGTTCAGGCTCACGATGCGCTTGTTGAACAGCACCGGTGACACGCGTTTGCGGGCAATAAGTTGTGCCAATCCTTCTACTATGGCACTCTTGCCGACGCCTGGTTCGCCTATCAGTATGGGGTTGTTCTTCTTGCGGCGGCACAATATCTCCGTCACACGCTGTATCTCTTCCTCGCGTCCTACTACAGGGTCGAGCTTGCCTTCTGCTGCCGTGACGGTGAGGTCGGTTGAAAATCGGTCCAGGATAGGGGTCTGGCTGTGGCTGTTCTGCTGTGTCTTGCTGTCCGTTCCAGTAGCGCTACTGTTTGAGTCGGCACGGCTGTCGCCGTCTGACGAGGCGTAGTCTTCGTCTGGCAAGTCCAGTCCGTCGGTCATCTGTGAGTGCTTATGTTCGAAGCACCGCTTAGCGTCGTCGTAGCTTATATTGTTGAGTGTCAACACCTCTTTGGCACCATTGCCAGAGTTGTCGTGCAGTATGGCAAGCACAAGATGTTCCGGTTCCACCTGCATGGCGTGCTGAAGACGTGCTTCGAGCACTGCCAGACGCAGAATGTTGGTTGCCTTTTCCGTCAGCATCACCTCGTTGTCAGTGGCTGCCATGCGGTCGAAGGCATCGCCCTTAGCGTTGTTTGCAGACTGCTCTTGTGACAGTCGCTCCTCCAACTCTTTCTGTACGGCTTGCCGGTTTATGTTTTCGTTGCGTAACAGCACATTTACCGGACCTGTCTCGTCTTGCATAAGGCCAAGCAACAGGTGTTCGGGCATGACGGCAGCATAGTCTGTTCGACGTGCCTCCTCCTTGCTCTGCAACAGTATGTCTGAAACTTTCTTGGAAAACTGGTTTGTCATTTCTTCGTTGTCTCCTTTTTCTTTTTGTTCTTGTTATCCGTCTTTTTCATGCTGGAGTCAGCATGTGGGGCCATAGATATAGTATTAGCAAATACCGTGCCGCTTGCCGTGTGCTGCTCACAGGTGTCTGTCAGAGCGGCTATGGTGTTGCCCCTTTTCGTGCGTTGAGGCTCTTTGTCAAACGCTTTGCTACAGGCACTTGCGCTCTCCAACGTCTCGAGTGCCTGCCTCCACAGTCCCATCTCTATATAGCATTGCCCCATCTTGACAAACGCTTCGGTGCGCTCTTCCGGACGGCAGATGCAGATGTACTGCTCATAGTGGTCTATAGCGCTCTGGTATTGGTGCAGATGGAAAAGACTTTCGGCGCAGCAGAACCAATAAACCGACATTTCGGCAGGCGGATAGGCGTCTGGTGTCGAGAGCATCGGTGTGAGTTGCGTCACCGCAGTGTCGTAGTCGCCGTCGTAATAGGCGCTCACTCCGAAAAACGCTTTTGTACGCGGAGAGAGGGTGTAACGGCTGTCGAGGTCGGCAAAGAGCAGTAGTGCCTCGTGGTATTTGCCGCTTCTGAAATATTCCATCGCCTTGCCGAGCAACACCTTGTCGTTGTCTTTGTCTGCCAGAGCGACGATATGCGCCGCGACAGAGGTGTGATGGCATGTGCTTGTGGTGGCATATCCGTGGTCGGCAGGCTGTGTCGCAGCACGCAATACGGTCTGTGACATTGTGGCAAAGCAGCCTATCAGCACTATGAAAACCCTTTGAACAGGTATTGTCCTTGACATGTATGTCAACAGTTTCGTTCGTGTTTTAGCGCGTGTAGAAGTCGATAAGACGTCTCAGCGCTCTTTGACATACAGGACAGAACTCCGGGTTCTCGTTGGTGCGCATGCGGCAATCTTGTGCCGGACGATAGACTTTCTTCATGCTGTAGCCAGCACCCTCATACACACCGACCTTTCCTGCGTACTTCTTTGTCTGCGGAGTGGGGATGGGTGTGCCTGCATCCATCATGTCTTTCCACTTCACACCGAAGTCGTGTAGCGTCGTGAGGTTTGGCTCCCAGGGTTCCACGTCGTGAGGATACATAGGTATGGCTTCTGACTCATAGGCATATTCATCGCCAAGACCGCCGAAACTGTGTCCGAACTCGTGTACTACGACGGGCTTGAACAGTTCGTGGTGCGCCATCGCCAGGTTGTAGGAGTTGAGTATTCCGCCTCCGCCGTATTCGGATGTGTTGACAAGCACGATGATGTGTTCATACGGTGTGCCTGCCAACTGGTCGTGCATGTCTTTGAGGTTGAGTGTGGTGAGGTAGCGACTGCTATAGAACGTGTCGAAGTGGCTACCCAGAGCAGTGTTGCGCCACACACCCTTCGCCGGCTCACTTGTGCCGCTGTCTGTCGACGGTGCCTTCACTGCCACTACGTTGAAGCGTCCCTTCATGCTCTTAAACGGCTCGTGTGCAAACAGCGCGTCGGTCGCTATGCGAGCGTCGGCGAGAAAAGTGTCCATCTCGTTTGCGCGGTAGCCCTCGGCGAGGAAGGCTATGTGTATGCAGCGTGTGGTGTCGTCGGCTTGCTCCAGTGTGGTGTATGGCGTGACGCCCGCAAAGCCGATGTGTCTAATCAGAATGTCGCTGGGCACAACGGTGTGGGTGTATGTGGTCATGATTTCGCGGCGGCTGTTGCGCAAATCCACCGTCACGTCCACCGTGTCTTTAGGCATGGGGATGAGGAACACGTTCTCAAACGACTTGCCAGCACCCTTTGCCTCGTCGTAGCTGAGCCACTCCTGAAACAGCGTAGAGAACGAGTTGCGATAAATCACCTGTCCTGTCTTGTGGCTGCGCACGGTGATTTGTCCGTTGCCGTCTACCGGCAGTTCTGCCATGCGGCTGCGTTTGCCGTACCAGCGCGGCATGAGATTCAGTTTGTCTACATATATCTCTTGACGCGTAGCATTTCCTGCGAACGTGTAGTCTATGCGTAGTGTGCTGTCGCAAAACCACTCGTCAAACTGCTGTGCGGCAGCCTTTGTGCTGTTGGCGAATATCGCGGCGAGTGCCGCGAAGGTGTATAAAAAGAGTCTTGTCATAGTCTATGTTTGCTGATGTTGTTGTCTTGTTGCTTTAATTCGTTAAGTAGTTCCATGATGTATGGTCGTTGCCAGTCGGGCAGATGGTGTCTCTCGCCCTGACACAGCAGCAGGTCGGCGTCGAGCAGTACCTTCCCTTCCGAGCGCAGCGCTTGCGTGTCGCCGCACAGCCGCTCTGTCTCTTTCAGTGCTGCGGTGGCTTGTTCCGTCGTAAGGGCAGAGCGTGTCGCCATGATGCAGTTGATGAAGTCAGGACCTGACATGCCGATGGGACTTGTCTTCATAAATGATGAAAACACAGTATCGGGTCCGAATCTCTCCGTGAGAAGTCTTTTTGCCTTTTCTATGTTTTCTCTGGGATAGGTGTTTGAGCCCAGAGCCACAATGATTTCAGATTCAATCATTCGACAAATTTACAACAAATTTGCCAATCGCACAAACAGAAACAAAAAAATGTTTGCCGTCTGCGTCATGGTGTCAGCATGATGTCAGCACAGCAAACATTCTTTTTTTGAGGTCAGACGGTGGTCGTTCCCGCTTTTACTTCTATCTCAGCCTTTTGGCTGCCCCACATAAGTGTCATCTTAAACGGCACGTTTGTCTTTATCGTGACCTTCGGCTTCTCTGTCGGTGAGGAGCGGCGTGCCACCTTAAACGATATGTTTCCGTCTTCGCCGTAGGGGTAACGGTCAATGCCGTAGGCGTCGGTGAGATTCACATCGAGCGTGATGTGGTTTTCTTCGTAGTTGGCGCGTATGCCGAAGATGTATTCTATCAGCTCGGCAATGGGCGGCAGACCTGTCCATCCAACAAAGTCTTTACGTGCCATGAATCCTGGTTCGGCGCTCTCAGGAGCGTAGTATTCAAAGAAGGTGCCTGTCTTCTCATACACCTCGAGCACGTTGCGGTAGTGGTTCATGGTGATGTCGTATGCCAACTCCCTGTAGCCCTTGTCCACAAGACCCGATATAAGCATGTAGTTGGCGCTTGGCCATACGCCTCCAACCCAGTATCTGCCGTTGGCTTTGTATTTCGGGTGGTTGGCGGCGAGCGACGGCACGCGGTGCGGACGGCAGAAGGTGGCGGTGTCGGTGAGGTGGCTCACGAGTCCGTCAAGGCGCTCTTTCGACAGCACATCGGTGTGCAGCGCCCAGTAGGCGTATATGCCCTGCGTGGTGCTGAGCGAGTTGTCGGCGTATTGGTCGTACAGGAATTTGTCCTTTTCGCTCCACATGTTGTCGTTGATGTAGGCCGTCAGCTTCTTTATGTCGTCTTCAAACTCTTCAATCTCCTGCCACCGTTCGAGGTAGAATCCCATCTTGAGCAGAATCTTTGCCATCATGATTTGTTGCAGACAGGCGTCGAGCCAAATCATGTGTCCGTGGCTATAGATGGTGTTGTACTGCTCTTGCACGCGTGGCATGTTGTCCATGCCCGTGCCCCATCCGCTGCTCCAGTAGGTGCCGTTGCGCCATGTGTGGTTCAGCTTGAGCCACTTGTAGTAGGCAGCGAGCACGGGGAACACCTTGTTCAGGCGGTTGTCGTCGCCGAACTGTGTGTAGTACATCCACTCGCTCCACGGCATGATGTTCGGTCCGGTGCTCGTCGGGTCGTAGCGTCCGAAGCAGTCGCTGCCGTCGGCGCGTATCTCGCGGCATATAAAGCCGTCGGGATGTTGCTTGGCGTAGAAGTTGTCGAGTGTCTTCTGGAACGGGAAGAAGTTTTTGCCGTAACGACAAAACATTGTGATGAAGGCGTCGTCCCACATGAATATGTTGCCGTTGTATGCTGGAGCGATGTAGCTTGTCACAAATCCGGAGTCGTCTTTAGGCTGGCAGATGTTGCCAATGCCTATTTTCCAGGCTTTCCAGTACATCTCGATCTCTTTGTCGTGCCCCTCCCAATAGGGCGACGGCAGCACCTTACGCGCCTGCTCGAAGGTGCCGGGGTGTGTCTTCTCTACCTTGGCGGTGCGGAACGTGTTCTCTGCCACGAGCGTCTGCATGACGTAGGTGTTCTTATAGGGCAGCTTGTAGAGCGGCGAACCCGATGAAATCAGGTTCTGCGCTACGACTCCTGTTGCCGCTGCCAGCATGGCTACGGCAGACAATATTGTTTTCTTCATATTGTAGTGTGTGCTTGGTTGGTGTTGTGTTTACAGCTTCATCAGAGCCTTTATCTTCTTGAAAATATCGGTGTTTTCCATGATGCCAGAGAACTGTTCGGAGCCAGGGCCGAAAGCGTAGACGGGCACCATCACGCCGGAGTGGCTCTTCGTGGAGAAGCAACAGGTCACCTTGCCCTCGTCTTTGTTGCCATCGACGAGGGTCAGGCCGCCAGTCTCGTGGTCGGCAGTCACCACGATGAGGGTCTCGCCGTCTTGTGCCGCCCATTTCATCATCTTGCCTATGGTCTGGTCAAAGTCGAGCGTCTCCTTCATAAGCAGGTCGAGTTGGTTGAAGTGGCCGTAGTCGTCGAGCTGCGAACCTTCCACCATCATGAAGAATCCGTTGCGGTTTTGGTTGAGAAGTTCGATGCCCTTGAGCGATGCACGGGCAAGCAGGTCGCCGCGCTCGTCGGGGAGGGGAGTGTCTACGTCGTAGGGCACGGCAAACACTTTGCCCGACTTCCATGCTGCCAGGTCGTCCCATGTGCGTGACACGTGGTAGCCGTTGGCCTCAAGTTCTTTGAATATGTCGCGGCCGTCGGCGCGGTTGGTGAAATATTTTGCGCCACCACCGAAGGCGTAGTCAAGACCGCTGGTGGGATAGTCGCCGATGAGTTCCTGCTCTTTGTCGCGGTCGAGGTTGTGGCATGAGAAGTCGCAGGGGGTGGCATCCCACAGACGGCAGGTCACGGCAATGCCGGCACTCTTGCCCTTCGCTTTGGCGAGGTCGCAGAGTGTGGTGAGCGGATTGCCCTGTGGGTCGGTGCCTACGGCGTGGTAGCAGGTCTTCTGTCCTGTGGCGAGGGCTGTGCCGCCAGAGCCAGAGTCGCAGACCAGACGGTTTGTACACCATGTCTTTGACAGTCCGGTGTATTGCGCGTTCTCAAGCCACAGCTGTCCGCGGTTGGCGGTCCATGCCGTGTACATGTGTGCGAGGCTCATGCCGTCGCCTATCATCAATATCACGTTCTTCACCTTTTTGCCCTTCGGAGGTGCGATTTTCTCTACTTTATATGGTTTGTCGAAGACGTAGGTCTGTGCTGGTGAGTTGAACTGTGCTGCTGCTGTGGTGGTGATGGCAGCGGCAATGGATGCGATGATGGTTCTTTTTATGTTCATAAGTGTTTGCTTTTATATATTATACAAGGTGTAATTCGCTGCTTTTATAGGTTTGCAGGTGATGCGTGTAGTGTGTGTCGCGGCCTTGTAGTGTTCTTACTGTTTGCTGTTCCAGAAGTAGACGGGCGAGTTTTTGGCGCCGCCTTTTGTCAGCACTCCTGTCTCGGTGAAGTGTTTAAGCCACTTCAGCGCGACGCTTTGGCGTAGCCCAAACTCTCGCTCCATGTCGCGGCGCGTGATGCAGTTGCTGGCTGTTAGAAACTCTTTGAGCTTCGCCAGCAAACTCTCTTCCGTCAGATTGGCAGACTTGGTGGTGAATGTGGCACGCTCAAAGCTGACGTTACCCTTTATCTCTTGCAGCATGGCGGCGTCGGGCCGGAACTTGATGTTGCGCACACCGATACGGTCGCCGCGCACCTTGTCTATCGGTCTGCCCTCTGGCATGTCTGTCTCTACGGACAGAGAGAAGTAGCCAATGGACGGAATGTAGAAGCGGTTGCCTTGTGACAGCTCGCGAATCATGGTCTCGCGCAGTGCCGACAGCGTGGCTTCGATGTCGCCTTTGGTCAGCGAACACGATGCCTCGATGTGGCTTTCGAGTTGCTGTGTCGACATGGGTGACTGCTCAAAGATGCGCGCGAAATGGCGCTCTTCACCCGTCCCCTGCGAGTTCTTGATGGACTGAATCTCGTATTTAATGCTCATGTGGTTAATTTGTTTAGGTCTACAAAGTTACATATAATCGGGGAAAGTGACAAGTAAACGCAAAAATAATGCGGTGGGGTTGGGTTGCGCGATTTGGGTCTTATGGTTCTCTCGTATCGGTCGTTACGCATGTTCATTTCGGTCGTTACGCATGTTCATCTCGACCGTTACGCATGTTCATCTCGACCGTTAC
>JALEVZ010000062.1 GCA_022788105.1 Prevotella sp.
TTACATTATGTCACCCATACGACACAAAAACCGACATTTTGATTTTCCGTCAAACCACGCAGCTCCACTCCCCCACGTCTCAGACATTAAACATTATTCACATGCCATTTTTGCTGAATCCGATTATTATGTCTATTTTTGCATAAGCGTAAAAACAAACAGTACAGAAACATCAATGATAAGCAAAAACAAGATAAAGTACATCCACTCTCTGAGCCAAAAGAAAGCACGAAAAGCCGAAGGGGTGTTCGTGGCAGAAGGGCCTAAGACCGTGGGCGACATATTGTTCCGACAGCGGGCGAAAACCATCATTGCCACCGAAGAATGGATTGCCGCCAACCCCGAACAGGCAGCGAAGACCGACGAGCTGGTGACCGTCACAAACGAAGAGCTGGCAAAAGCGAGCCTGCTACAAGCGCCACAGCAGGTGCTGGCGGTGTTTCCGCAAGCCGACAACACCCTGTCCGCCAACGACATAAGCAACAAGCTTGCCATCGCCCTTGACGGAGTGCAAGACCCCGGCAACCTCGGTACGATAATAAGGATAGCCGACTGGTTCGGCATCACCACCATAATATGCAGCCTCGACACCGCCGACGTCTACAACCCGAAGGTGGTGCAAGCCACCATGGGAAGCATTGCCCGCGTGAAAGTGGCATACACCGACCTCGCACAGTATCTGTCCGCGCTACCATCGGGCACACTCGTGTTTGCCACAGAACTCAACGGAGAGAACATCTACGAGAGGGAGTTGCCACAGCACGGCATCATAATCATGGGCAACGAAGGCAACGGCATCAGCAACGAAGTGAAAGCGTTGGTCAGCGACCGCCTGCTCATACCAACATTTGCCACCACTGCCGACAAGGCCGACAGCCTGAACGTGGCTGTTGCCACCGCCATCGTGTGCTCGGAATTCAAGCGCAAGAGCGCCATCGGTACAAACAAATAAAACTCTAACAAGCTAAAAAGACAAACGATATGAAACCCAACAAGACAAAAGACGAAAACACCAATACTGACAACACAGGCATCATGAAAGAGCGCAGCTTCGCCTCATGCCTGTCAGCATCATTCAACCTCTACTGCTCAAACTTCGCAACCATATTCAAACACACGTGGTTGCCGTCGCTCGTGCTCGCACTGACCATGTCGGCAGGCACACTACTCACCGCCGCGCCACTGTCTGTAACAGTCACCGCCGCCCTCGGCGTGTGCGTAGTGGCAGCCATGACGATAATCGGAGCATGGTTTGACGCGTCATATATGTCGCTGTTCAACGGCATGACAAGACGGCAGACCACAAAACGCGCGCTGTGTGTGCGTGTGCTCGACATAGGCTGCGTACTTGTCAGCGGCCTCCTCATCTTGGGAGTGATGCTCGCCATTTTTGCCATTGCGCTCTCCATAAAGACGCTGAAGACGAGAATAGCGTTCATAGCGGTAGCAGAGATTCCGGCTACGGTCGTGACATTAATTATAATCATTGTGGTGTGCATACCGCTGGTCTACTCTTTCATGAGCTATCTGGCAGACCCCACCACCACCCCACGACAGATATTCACAAGCCGTTACCGCCGTGGATGGCACAACTGGGGCTACCTGTTCGCTGTCACCGCACTGACCGCACTGGTCATGGCAGTGGTGGTGTTTGTACTGTCGGCACCCTCGCTCGTGCTGTCGGCAGCCCTCGGTGCCAACCATACTGGCATGCTGCTTGGCGACCCCGACGGCATACCATCAAACTTCCTGCTCTTCTACTACGTGTCCAACGCCATTGTGCTGTTCGTGTTCAACTACACTATGATATGGACGTTCCTCACCGTCTTCCACGCCTACGGCTCTATAGAGTGTAAGACAGAGAGCAAGAAGAAAGAACTGGCACACACCGACAACATCTAACACATACAAACTCTAAAAATCAGGCAATGAACAACAAACAGAAAATACTATTCATCGACCGTGACGGCACACTCATCGAAGAGCCTGCCGACGAGCAGATAGACTCTTTTGAGAAGTTGAAATTTGTCGACGGCATGATAAGCAATCTCGCTTTCATAGCCAGCCGCCTCGACTTCAAGCTGGTGATGGTGAGCAACCAGGACGGACTCGGCACCGACTCGTTTCCCGAAGACACGTTCTGGCCAGTACACAACTTCATCTTACAGACCCTGCGCGGCGAAGGCATAGTCTTTGACGAGCAACTCATAGACCGCCATTTCCCGGAAGACAACTCACCCATGCGCAAGCCAGGCACTGGCATGCTGACCGCATATATAGACAACCCTGCCTACGACATGGCTGGCAGCTACGTCATAGGCGACCGCGCGACCGACGCACAGCTGGCAGAAAATCTCGGCTGCAAGGCGCTGATTCTCGGACGCGACGGCATGACGTGGGATAAGATAAAGGAACTTCTGTTCGCCGGAGAACGCACGGCAGAGATGCGCCGCACCACGAAAGAGACTGACGTGTACGTTAAAATAGACCTCGACGGCACTGGCAGATGTGACATAAAGACCGGACTCGGCTTCTTCGACCACATGCTTGAACAGATCGCCCGTCACGGCATGGCAGACCTCACGGTGCATGTCAACGGCGACCTGAATGTGGACGAGCACCACACCATTGAAGACACAGCCATCGTGTTGGGCGAATGTCTGCTCAAAGCTCTCGGCGACAAGCGTGGCATAGAGCGCTACGGCTACTGCCTGCCGATGGACGACTGCATCTGCAACGTGGCACTCGACTTCGGCGGACGTCCCTGGCTGCAATGGCACGCCGACTTCAAGCGCGAGTATGTTGGCGACATGCCGACCGAGATGTTCATGCACTTCTTTAAGAGTCTGAGCGACGCCGCAGGCATGAACCTATACATCCAGGCAGAGGGTACGAACGAGCACCACAAGATAGAAGGCATATTCAAAGCGCTCGCAAAGAGCATAAAGATGGCGGTGAAACGCGATGTCTACCGCTTTGAGCTGCCCTCGACAAAGGGTAAGCTCTGATGCGTCACCACCATTGTTTCAGGAAACGACACAACATATATATAAATTTAATAGACAAATGGCAACAATTTTAAGAAAATGTCTACTCATGGCATTTGCCATGTTGACGACAACAGGTCTGTTTGCACAAAGCAACAAACAGGCAATCAACATTCTTGACAAGACAGCAAGCATTATCGGACATAAAGGCGGCGCATCTGCCGACTTCACATTTCAAAACGCAAAGGTTGGCACCACGTCTGGCTCCATCGCGATAAAAGGCAACAGGTTCAATGCCATCACCCCTGCCGCAACGGTATGGTTTGACGGTAAGACGCAGTGGACATACATGCAGAAGACGCAGGAGGTGAACATCACCACCCCGACACAGGCTCAACAGATGCAGATGAACCCCTACACGTTCACACACATCTACAAGACGGGCTACACCACGACCATGACTACAAGCGGACAGAGCTACGAAATACATCTTGTAGCGCAAAACAAGAAGCGCACAATACAGGAGATGTACATCACCGTAGACAAGAAGACGTATGTGCCGTCGCGCATAAAGATGCGCCAAAACTCTACGTGGAGCACCATCACCGTGAAGAATTTCAAGGCAAAGAATATCCCGAACGCGACGTTTACATTCAACTCCAAAGACTTCCCACACGCCGAGATTGTAGACCTCAGATAACGCGGTCGCACGACAAAGCAGAACACAAGCGATATGAACACTAAGTTTCTTCTAATATACCGAGAGCTGCGCCGCCACCGCAAAATGGCAGAGAGGCGTAGCTTCGGTTACCAACAGAACAAGGCAGCAAAGGTCATTGTCTGCATCGCCATGACGGTGATGGCAGTCTATCTCATGGGCGCCGCGGTAGGACTGGCACTGATTGCCAACGACAGCCGACACTTCACGTCCATTGAGATTATGTGTCTGTGTGCGCCGTTCATATTCGCCTTAGACTTCGTCATGCGCTTCTCCGTGCAGCAGACCCCTGCACAAATCATCAAACCCTACCTCCTGCTGCCGCTGCCACGCCGCACTTGCATCAACAGCATAATAGCCAACTCGCTGCTCGGATGGGGCAACACGGTGTGGCTGATATTGGTTGTGCCGTTCTGCATCATGTCGGTACTGTTCAGCTACGGACTATGGCAGTGCATACTGCTGACGGCTTATTTCTGGATTTTGGCCATGATAAACAGCCAGTGGTATGCCATCACACGCACACTACTCAACGACTCCATAGCGTGGATAGCGTTGCCTGTTGTAGTGTATGGACTTACGCTGCTGCCGCCGTTCTTCCTCGACGACATCTACAGCGACTATTTCATTAAGCTGTATGAGCTACCGGGAACAGAGATGGGCAGAGGCAGCATACTCCCCATTGCCACAGCGCTCGCACTGCTGGCCATCGTCGCCACCATAAACAGGAATATACAGGACAGCCACATGATGGAAGAGGTGCGTGCCGATGAAAAGAAGACACAGCACTCCAGCCGCAAACTGTCGTTCCTCGACCGCTTGGGAGACACAGGACAATACATCAAGCTGGAGCTTCGACTCATCTCTCGAAACAAGAACCCGCGCAAACTGTTCATATTCTCCACGCTGATTGTCGTGGGCATCACCGTCATAATATGCACGAGCGACATCTACGACTCCGATTTTATGACTAAGTTTTGGTGCATCTACAACCTCGTGGTCTACGGAGACATGCTACTTGTACGCATAATGTGCTACGAAGGCAACTACATAGACTGCCTCATGGTGCGGCGTGAGAATCTGCTGTCTATGCTGAAAGCGAAATATGCGGTCTACTGCGCCATGCTGGCAGTACCGTTTCTGCTGATGCTTCCGCTGGTGATAACAGGCAAATGGCCGCTGCTGATGCTGGTGTCGCTCACCGTGTTCACGTCTGGCTGCCAATACTTTCTGCTGTTCCAGCTGGCGGTCTACAACAAGCAGTCTGTGGCGCTCAACACCAAACTCATCAGCAAAAACGGTGGTGAAAACAGCTACGCACAGATAGTGGTCGAGATAGCGAGCTTCGCATTGCCGATGGTGTTTGTCTCTATGATGGAGACATTCCTGTCCGAAGACATGGCATACACGACATTGCTGATTCTCGGCATAGCGTTCACCGCGACGCATAGGATATGGCTCCGCAACGTGTACAAGAGATTTATGTCACGACGATATGCCAACATCGACGCTCTGCGAGGGTCAAGGCAATAATTCTTCTCTACAACCGCAAAACCACATAACTACCATGCTAACAGTCTACAAGGCAAGTGCCGGCAGCGGCAAGACATTTACCCTTACCATAGAATACATAAAAATGCTTGTCCAAAACCCGACAAGCTACAAGTCCATTCTCGCCGTGACGTTTACGAACAAAGCCACCGACGAGATGAAAAGCCGTATTCTCTCCAAGCTGTACGGCATGTGGAAACAGCTGCCCGACTCTGCCGACTACATGTCGAAGGTGTGCGCCGACCTCGACATCAGCCCCGCCATAGCCTCAAAGCGTGCTGGAGAGGCGCTGCATCTGCTCATACACAACTACAACAACTTTCGTGTTGTGACCATAGACACGTTCTTTCAGAGCGTGTTGCGCAACCTGGCACGTGAGCTTGACCTTACCGCGAACATGCGTATAGAGCTTAACGACACACAGATTGAGGGGCTGACGGTGGACCGCATGATAGAAGACCTCAAGCCCAACGACGAGCTGTTGAGATGGATTATGCAGTACATAAACGACTGTATAAGCAACGACAATGGGTGGAACGTCATAAGACTGATAAAAGATTTCGGAAAAAACATATTCAAAAGCTTCTACAAGGAGAACAGCGAGGCACTCGCCGCAACCATCGAACAGCCGAAATTTTTCCAAAACTACACCGACGAGCTACGCAAAGTAATGGTCAGCGCGGAGAAAAACATGCAGGCTGTAGCCAACGACTTCTTCAACACGCTCGACAACTCTGGCGTATCCATCGACGAATTGGCACGAAAGGAACGCGGCGCGGCATCTTATTTTGTCAAGCTCAAGCGTGGCGACTATGCGCCAGCGATGTTCAAAGACAAGAAGACGGGACAGCTGATGTCTACCTATGTCAAGGCGATGGAAGAGCCAGAAAGCTGGCTGACGAAAGCGACACTTGCCACACCGCGTGGAGAAGACATACTGGAGATTGCACGAGAGAGGCTGTCGCCGATGCTCAGTGCTGCCGTAGAGACCCGCCGCCGCGAATGGGGGCGCTACCAGGCGGCTAAGCAGATACTGGGGCATCTGCACCAGTTGCGCCTGCTGGGATGTATCGACCGCAACGTGCGCGTAGACAATGCGCAGAGCAACAGATTCTTGCTCAGCGACACACAATACATGCTGAACCAGCTGATAGGCAAAGACGACGCACCATTTATATATGAAAAGACCGGCACGCACATCAGCCACATAATGATAGACGAGTTTCAGGACACGAGCACCATACAGTGGAGCAACTTCAAAGTACTCATGCTCGAGTGTCTAAGCCACGAATTCAGCGGCACAAGCCTTATCGTTGGCGACGTGAAGCAGAGCATCTACAGATGGCGCGAGGGCGACTGGCAGCTACTCAACAACATTGACAAGCAGTTTGCAAACACCCCTTTCACTCCACACCAAGAACATCTGCAAACCAACTATCGCTCGGAACACAACATCATTGAGTTCAACAACGCCTTCTTCCGCCACGCAGCAGACCTTGAACAACAGCGCATTGCTGCCGACGGGTCAACGGAAATGGCAGAACAACTGAAGAAGGCGTATGCCGATGTGGAGCAGAAAGTGCCTGCGCACAGACCGCGCCAGAACTCAGGATATGTAGAGATAACGCTGTTTCCGAAAAACGCAAGCGATGACACGCAAGACATAAGCGAGATAACAATGCAGCGCGTGGCAGAGACGATAGACATGTTGCTGTCTGAAGGTGTGCGCCCTCACGACATCGCTGTGCTCACACGCAACAATGAGGGAATACGCAACATTGCGCGCTATCTGTCTGAACACATGCCACAGGTGCCAGTAGTGTCAAGCGAAGCCTACCGACTGGACAGCTCCATTGCTGTGAACGCCATTATATGGACGCTGCGCCTCATCCTCCATCCGACAGACGAGATTATGCAGGCAAACGTCGCTATGTTCTACAAGATGTATGTAGAGACGGAGCCGACAAGTGTGGAAGAGGCGGAAGAAAGCGACAGTAGAAAATGTGTCATTGACGGCGTCACAGCTCAAGAGGTGACGACTGCCATTCTCGAAGCCAACGCTGGACTCGAGACGTTGCCGCTCTTTGACATTGCAGAACATCTTCAACGCATCTACAGACTTGACGAGATAGAGGGACAAAGCGCCTTCTTGTGTACGCTCTTCGACGTGATAAACAAATTCGCCATTGACAATCCGTCTGACATAGAGGGCTTTCTTGAGCAGTGGGACAACAACTACTGCCAGACATCCATACAGACTGAAGACGCCAACGGCATAAACATGCTCACCATACACAGGAGCAAGGGTCTTGAGTTTGACAACGTGATTGTGCCGTTCTGCGACTGGAAGCTCAACAAAGGCGGTCTGATATGGTGCAAACCGACAGAAAGTCCGTTCAACAAACTGCCACTTGTGCCAGTAAGTAGCACCGTGTCGACGATGGAAGAGACCATTTTTGAAGACGACTGCCGCAAGGAGGCGTTTGAAAACACTATCGACAACCTTAACATGCTGTACGTTGCGTTTACCCGTGCGAGCAAAAACCTGTTCATTATGGGAAGACAGGCGGATAGAAACTACAGGTCGGCGCTTATCGAACAGTGCATACCGCTAATCGACAACGACATAGAGGAGGCATCGGTCACGGGCTACGACTCTTACGAAGAGGAGACAACCTTTACGTTCGGCAGCCTCGCGATAAGGAAGAAAGCGTGTGACGACAATGCCGACACCGCCTCCTGCACTAAAAAGAAAGGCGACGAAAACGTGTTTGAGCCAAGCATCAGCAGGACAGACCTGACGTTCACAACATACCCTGGAAAGACAGAGTTCAGACAGAGCAACGACAGCATGGAGTTTGTAAAGGGCGAGAGCGAGCAACAGCAGGTGACATACATAAAGAAAGGCAATCTGCTACACAGCATATTCTCTTGTCTGCGCACCGCCGACGACTTGCCACGTGTGATGAAAAACTTTGAAGAAAAGGGGCTGCTCACAGACGTAGACAGCACGGCAGAGGAGATTGGTGAGCTTATAGCCAAACGCATATCCACTCCCCAAACGGCACCGTGGTTTGAGGCAGGATGGCATCTGTACAATGAGTGTACGATGCTCACTGCCGACCCGAAAGACCCTTCCAAGATGAAGGAATACAGACCCGACAGGGTGATGGAAAAAGACGGACACTTCATTGTGGTAGACTTCAAATTTGCATCGCCTACAGACAGCCACCGCAAACAGGTAAGGACATACATGGAACAGCTCTACAAAATGGGACATACAGACGTGGAGGGCTACCTGTGGTATGTTTATCCAAACAAGATTGAGAAGATTGGCTGACAACACTAAAACCTCGCCTCATCACGGCAGTTGCCAAACGACCATGAGGCAGTAAAAAGAATTTGACTCCTATGATAAAACCTTTCCTTGAGTATGTGGCGGAAGACCTGCTCAAAAGATTCAATACCGACATGTCACGCATCGCTGTCGTGTTCCCCAACAAGCGTGCCTCGCTGTTTCTCAACCAGCACTTTTTCCAGTTGGTAAACAGCGAACCGATATGGACACCGTCGTATCTGACCATCAGCGAGCTGTTCCGCAGACGCTCAAAATACACTGTTGCCGACCCGATAAAACAGGTGTGCGACCTTCACAAGACATACATCGAATGTACTGGAGCATCAGAATCTATCGACCACTTCTACAGTTGGGGACAACTAATGCTATCTGACTTCGACGATGTGGACAAGAACATGGCCGACGCCGAGAAGATATTCAGAGACATTAGCGACCTGGCGGAGATAGAAAAAGACCTCACCTACCTCACGCCAGAGCAACGTGCTGTGCTTAAAAAGTTTTTCGCAAACTTCACAGACGAAGCAGGCAACGGAGCTGACGCAGCGAATGGCGACGCAACACGTGAGGAGTCGGAACTAAAGAAGCGCTTTCTCTGGCTTTGGCAACACTTCAACGACATATACAACAAGTTCAACAGACGACTGGCTGAGCAAGGACTTGCGTACGAAGGAGCACTTTACCGCAACGTGATAGAAAACGAATTGGAGTGCTTCGACGAGTACGACACATACGTATTTGTGGGGTTCAACCTTCTGCAAAAGGTGGAACAGGTTCTGTTTAAGCATCTTAAAGACAACGGCAAAGCCCTGTTCTACTGGGATTTTGACGACTATTACATGCCACGTGCGGGACAACAAGACCACGAGGCAGGCCACTTCATCGCGCAATATCTAAAGATGTTTCCCAACGCTTTAGACTCAACAGACGCCGAAATATACAAGAACTTCGGTAAAAAGCCTTTCATCACAATAGCCAATGCTGCCACAGACACGGTGCAAGCCGCATATATGAGCCAATGGCTGCTGGCGAAAGACGTAGAAAAAGGTAGCGAAGCGACTGCCGATGCCGTCGAATTGCAGGACAATGACAAACCTTTTAGAATAAAGGCAGGACGAGACACAGCCATCGTGATGTGTGACGAGAATCTGCTTCAGACCGTCATGCACTCCATTCCCGATGCTGTAGACAAGGCAAACATAACGACAGGCTTTCCGCTTCAGCAGACAGCCATATCGTCATTTGTCAGCCAACTGATTGTCTTACAAGCTATTTGCCTAAGGAACTCTGCCAATAGATACAGGCTGCACGACGTACTGAAGGTGCTACGCCACCCCTACTGCGCCATCATCTCTCCCAAAACGGCTGAGCTGATAAAGTCGCTTACAAAAGAAGGCGAGAAGGTTTATTTCCCGTCAAGGGAGCAACTGACACTCGACGATGGGCTGGAGCTTATTTTTACAGACGTTGTCAAGCAGTCTGCTACAACGCAGAAAGACACCAACCTGTGTCTTTTCACGTGGCTTCGCGACATACTAAAGCGTATAGGCACGACCTCGCCGAACGAAGACGCACTCTTCACGGAAAGTGTTTTCCGTATGTACACAATCGTAAACAAGCTTATCACGCTCATGGAGTCGGGGGATTTAAGTTGCGACCTGCACACGTTGCAAAGGCTTTTCGGCCAACTTATCAGCAGCACCTCCATACCGTTCCACGGCGAGCCGATTGAGGGCATACAGATAATGGGTGTGCTTGAGACCCGTAACCTTGACTTCACACACCTTCTGTTGCTGTCATGCAGCGAAGGAAACATGCCTAAGGGCGTCAACGATGCATCGTTTATACCTTATGCGGTAAGGCAAGCCTACGGACTTACAACCGTTGACCACAAAGTGGCAATATACGCTTACTACTTCTACCGCATGCTACAGCGCGCTACCGATGTCACGATTTTAAGTTCTACGGTGAAAGACACTGGCACGCCAAGTGAGCGCAGTCGATTCATAACGCAGCTGATGGTAGAAAGTGGGATAGCCATGCACCACACGAGTCTGAACGCGCGTCACAAGTCGTCGCCTGCCAAAGATGCGTCGTCAATAGCCAAGACGCCAGAGATAATGGGCGCCCTTCGCGACATGAAATATCTCTCTCCTACTGCCATCAACAGGTACTTGAAGTGTCCGCTGAAGTTCTACTACAAGAACATAGGCCACATCGACGAGTACAACGACGACGAACAGGTGGAAATAGACAACCGAACCTTTGGTCTTGTGTTCCATGCTGCCGCAGAGAATATATACAAAACGATTGCTCCCGACGGTAAGGTCACAGCCAAAGCTATAGAGTTATTCGTCAAAAACGAACACAACATAGAACGTGCTGTAGATGAGGCGTTTGCGCACGAGATATTCAAGGAGCGCTCAAACAACTTCAGACCCGAATACAACGGCCTGCAACTCATCAACAGAGCTGTCATAAAGGGCTATATAAAGAGTCTGCTTCTGCTCGATAAAGAGATGGCGCCATTCACGATTTGCGGCGAAGAGCTTATGGTCACTACAGATTTTACGATAAGCAACGAGACAGGGGTGGACGAAAGAAACATAAGCATAAAAGTCGGAGGTACTATCGACCGACTGGACATTGTCAAGGACAAGGAGACAGGAGGACAGACGATTCGCGTTGTCGACTACAAGACTGGTGTGTACCACGCCCCAACAAATGCGCAACAGATAAAGTCGGTAGACGAGATATTCTATATCGGAGACAAGCAAAAGCCGCACTCCGACTACTATCTCCAGACTATGCTTTACTCGCTCATCATCAGCAAGTCGACACTACACAACCCTGACTCCATGCCTGTAAGTCCGAGTCTTCTGTACATACAACACGCTCATAATTCGGATTACGACCCCGTTATCGAAATCGACTCAAAGCGTATTGTAGACATCGAGACCTACAGAGACGACTTTGAACAGAACATAGCCAGAGTGATAGCAGAGATATATAATCCGGAAATCGCATTCTACCCCACCTCCTCCAAGAGACAATGCAAGTATTGTCCGTACAAGGACCTGTGCAACATGGGATAAGAAGCCATCGTAAAATATCTGTTAAAACGTTTGGCACAACGGCAGTTTTTCGGTAATTTTGCAAAACATATAATATATATATATAAATATGCAACCAGTTTTTATCGCCGGTCCATGCGTTATAGAATCGAGTGAGTTGCTCAACAATGTTGCGGCAACCATTAAAGACATTAACGAGCGCTATGGAGTGGACATCATATTCAAAGCGTCTTTTGATAAAGCGAACCGAACATCCATAAAATCTTTCAGAGGCCCCGGTATAGAGAAAGGGCTGCAAATGTTGGCTGACATAAAGTCGACATTTGGGCTTAAGATTCTCACCGACATACACGAAAGCTGGCAAGCCGAAGCTGTCGGAGAAGTTGTAGACGTTATACAAATACCGGCATTCCTGTGCAGACAGACAGACCTATTGGTCGCTGCAGCAAAGACAGGATGTGTTGTGAACATAAAGAAAGCTCAATTTTTGAGCGGGAAAGACATGGTTTTTCCCGTAGAGAAAGCACGTGAGGCAGGAGCGAAAGACGTATGGCTGACAGAGCGCGGCAACATTTACGGCTACAACAACCTAGTTGTGGACTTCCGCAACATAAGCGACATGCTTGAAATAACACCTACTGTCATCATGGACTGCACTCATAGCGTACAGCGCCCCGGCGCCGGAGGAGGCAAAACCAGCGGCGACCGCAAGTTCGTCCCGTCTATGGCACTGGCAGCAAAGGCGTTCGGCGCTACAGGATATTTCTTTGAAGTGCACCCCGACCCTGACCACGCGCTCAGCGACGGACCCAACATGCTGTATTTGGACAAACTGGAAGGACTAATCAAAGAGATTCTAAAATAACGCCGACAACGTTGGTGTGTCAAGAATTTGGTATAAACAGACAAACAAAACAAATGAGCAATACGATAGAAGAGCGCCTCAAAGAGGTAAGGACATATGCCACAAGATGTCTTACAGAGGAAGCACAGGCGATTATGGGACTCATCCCACAGCTTGACGAGAACTTCGACAAGGCAATCGCCATGATTGTAAACTGCAAAGGCAAAGTCATTATTACTGGCGTCGGCAAGAGCGGACACATCGGTGCAAAGATTGCCGCCACACTGTCAAGCACTGGCACTCCGTCTTTCTTTCTTAACCCTCTTGACGCCTATCACGGCGACTTGGGAGCCATCGGGACCAACGATATCGTCATCGCGATAAGCAACTCTGGTCAGACCGACGAGCTGCTGCGCTTCATCCCGATGCTTATCCACAACGAGATTCCAATCATCGGAATGAGCGGAAACCCCAAATCGCTGCTGGCAAAATACTCCACAGTACACATAAATGTGGCTGTTGAAAGAGAAGCATGTCCTCTGAACCTGGCGCCGACGAGCAGCACAACCGCTGTGCTTTCGATGGGCGACGCGCTCGCAGTAGCACTCATGACAGTGCGCAACTTCAAACCCAAAGACTTTGCACAGTTCCACCCTGGTGGAGAGTTGGGCAAGCGTCTGCTCACCACCGCTGCCGATGTAATGCGCACCGACGAGCTGCCGATTATCCCGAAAGAGATGCATCTTGGCGAAGCTATCATACATGTAAGCAAAGGTAAGTTAGGACTGGGCGTAGCACTCGAAAACGATTGCATCGCCGGACTAATCACCGATGGCGACATACGCAGAGCTATGGAGAAATGGCAGGCTATGTTCTTTGACAAGACCGTGAACGACATCATGACACACGAACCCAAGACCGTCTTGCCAACCACTAAGATTAGTGAGATACAACACATTATGAACAAATACAAAATACATACAGTTCTCGTGAGAGACGAACAAAACCATTTGCTTGGAGTGGTAGACCACTACTCATGTATGGTATAGCCGACGCTCCCAAACAGGTCATATTGACCGAGCAAACGACAGACTACCAGCCATGAAGTGGTACAGACACCCATGCGTGTTAGATTATGAGAAACAGAATCTACGCCATAGCGATTATGGCATGGTGCCTTATCACAGGCACGATAACAACATATGCCCAAACAAGCGACTCGCTAATTGTGGGCCAACTGAAGGAAGATGGCATACGATTCACTAATGACAACTCTGTCACACTGCTGATGAGCGGCCAGGAAAAGTTTGACGACATGTTCAAAGCAATACGGCAAGCGCGCAGCAGTGTGCATCTGGAGTATTTCAATTTCAGAAACGACTCCATCGCAAGCCTGCTATTCGACATATTGGCAGAAAAGCACAAAGAAGGCGTTGAGGTAAGAGCGCTATTCGATGCATTTGGCAACGACTCTAACAACAAGCCTCTACGCAAACGCCACTTAAAAGAGTTGAGAGCACGTGGCATACAGATTTACGAGTTCGACCCTATCCGTTTTCCGTGGATTAACCACGTCTTTCACCGCGACCACCGCAAGATTGTCATCATAGACGGCAAGATAGCCTATACGGGCGGAATGAATGTCGCCGACTACTACATAAAAGGCACTGAGGTGGTAGGCACGTGGCGCGACATGCACTGCCGCATAGAGGGCAGCGAAGTCAACACTCTCCAGAGCATATTCGTAAAGATTTGGAAGAAAGTGACAGGCGAACAGATTAGCGGTTACAAATACTACCGCGGACTACATGGCGCCGACTACATCGACGGACTAAAGCCCGACACCACCAACTCTGCCGGAAGCAAACTGGTAGGCATCATCAACAGAGAGCCACGCACGTCAAATAAGATAATAAGACAATTCTACGTCAACGCCATCAACGACGCGCGAGACAGCATAAAGCTTGTAAATCCATACCTGACGCTGTCACATAAGCTAAAAAAGTCGCTGCGCAATGCAGCCAAACGTGGCGTAAAGGTGGAGGTCATGGTGTCTACCCACAGCGACATACCATTGACTCCAGACTGCGTGTTCTACAATGTGCACAAGCTAATGAAGAAGGGTGTCGACGTTTGGATGTACACCCCAGGATTTCACCACACTAAAATAATAATGGTTGACGGCAGATTCTGTACTGTCGGAAGCGCCAATCTTAACGCTCGCAGCCTACGTTTCGACTACGAAGAGAATGCCGTCATCGTGGACAAAGAGACGACATACGAACTTGAAAAGATGTTTGAGCAAGACAAGAAAGACTCTTTCCTGTTGACCCCAGAGACATGGAATCAGTTCCGTACGCCGTGGAAGAAATTTGTAGGATGGTTTGCCCACCTGCTGACACCACTCCTTTAAACACCCGCCCCGATGCTGCTGTCCGTAGCATTAGACTCAAATTCATTTATCAACAACAAAGAACAATTCATGAAAGAGATAATAAAATATTTTCCGAACATCACAGCAGACCAGACAGCCAGGTTCGAAGCACTCATGGAGTTGTACCGTGACTGGAACGAAAAGATTAACGTCATTTCGCGCAAAGACATCGACAACCTATATCTGCACCACGTGCTCCACTCGCTGTCAATAGCCCGTTACATCAACTGGGAGCCTGGCACCAAGATTCTCGACTTCGGAACAGGCGGCGGATTCCCAGGCATTCCACTTGCGATAATGTTTCCACAGTGTTCGTTTAAGATGATTGATGGCACGGGAAAGAAGATTAAAGTGGTTAACGGAGTGGCAGAAGCAATCGGACTGAAAAACGTTGAGGCTGTGCAGCTACGCGGTGAAGAGGAGAAGGGTAAATTCGACTTTGTCGTAAGCCGCGCCGTTATGCAGATGCCAGACCTCGTGAAAATAATACGCAAAAACATCTCCAAAGAACAAAACAACGCCCTGCCAAACGGCCTTATCTGTCTTAAAGGCGGCAACATCGCAGAAGAGACAAAAGCCTACAAGGACATTGTGCAGACAACAGAGATATGCCAATGGTTTGACGAAGAGTGGTTTAAGGAGAAATATCTTGTTTACCTGCCACTGTAAGGAGGTGTAAAATAAGTTTTCATACTATAAAGAAGATAATATGATAACCATAAAAAGATTTGTATGCAACATGTTGCAGGAGAACTGCTATGTTGTCAGCGACGAGACCAAAGAGTGTGTTGTGATTGACTGCGGCGCCTATTTTCAAGAAGAACGCCAAGCCATTGTCGACTACATAAAAGCTGAAAAGCTGACACCCAAACACCTGCTGGCGACCCACGGACATATAGACCACAACTTCGGCAACAACACTCTGTACGACGAGTTTGACCTGAAACCCGAAATAGCATCGCAGGACGAGGGTCTCATAAGCAAATGCAAGGAGCAGGCAAAACAACTCTTCAACATCGAACTTGACTACGACTTCCCTCCCGTCGGCAAGCTGTTGACAGACGGAGACACCATAACCTTCGGCTCACACACGCTGAAAGTAATCAGCACTCCTGGCCACTCAAGAGGTTCGGTGTGCTACTACTGCAAGGAAGAGAATGTCATGTTCAGTGGCGACACACTGTTCTACCACTCCATCGGACGCACCGACTTTGAAGGAGGCAGCATGCTACAAATCATACAGAGCCTGCGCATGCTCGCCCAAATGCCTGACGAGACGACCGTGTTGTCAGGTCATGGCGCACAGACCACCATCGGCGAAGAGTTGGCACACAACCCTTACATGGACCGATGACCATGCCCTTACAGAACCAAACAGCAATGAACAAGACGGAAAAGATAATCTTAGGCATCGACCCCGGAACCAACGTCATGGGCTACGGACTCCTGCGAATCGTTGGCAACAAAGCACAGATGATAGCGATGGGCGTCATCGACATGAGGAAGAGCCACGACCCTTATCTCCGTCTGGGACATATTTACGAGAGAGTGACTGGCATCATCGACGCTTATCTACCCGACGAGATGGCGATAGAGGCCCCCTTCTTCGGCAAGAACGTGCAATCTATGCTGAAACTCGGACGCTCACAAGGTGTCGCCATCGCCGCAGCCATACGCCGCGACATATCCATACACGAGTATGCCCCTATGAAAATAAAGATGGCAATTACCGGACAAGGTCAGGCATCGAAAGAACAGGTGGCGGCAATGCTGCAACGTCTGCTCAACATCAGCAGTCAGGACATGCCAAAATTCATGGACGCCACAGACGCACTTGCAGCTGCTTACTGCCACTTCATGCAGATGGGACGCCCAGAAACCGACACCCACTACAAGGGATGGAAAGACTTTGTCGCGAAAAATCAAGAACGATTATGCAAAAAGTGATAGATATAAAAAACGGGATAACACGCATGCCGGCATGGCGAATGAGTCAGCCGGTCGATTTTGAACTGCTCAAAGGCGAGAACCTTGCTATTGTAGGACCCAACGGCGGCGGCAAGTCTATGTTTGTAGACATACTCATCGGACGTCATCCACTGCTTGGCGACAATCCTAAATACGACTTCAGCCCCACCGACAAGGAACTCGTCTCTGACAACATAAAATACATCGCCTTCCGCGACACATACGGAGGCGACAACGACAAGACCTATTTCCTGCAACAGAGATGGAACCAAACGGAGATAAGCGAAGAGACTACGACGGCAGGCGAAAAGCTGGAAGAGGCGTACAGACTATCGGGTGAGGACAACGAGAAGAAGCGCCTGTTCAGACAACGCATCTACGAGCTGTTCCACTTAGAGTCTATCCTCGACAAATATGTCATCTTGCTATCAAGCGGCGAGCTGCGTAAGTTCATGCTGGCGTCGTCGATATTCGCCTCGCCCAAAGTGCTTATCATAGACAACCCCTTCATAGGTCTCGACGCAGAGACACGCGACCAGCTGAAGGAGTTGCTGCGACTGATGGCACAAGACGGCGACCTGCAGATTGTGCTCGTGCTGAGCAAAGACGACGACATACCCGACTTCATCTCACACGTGGTAGAAGTCAAAGACATGATTGTCGGCAACAAGACGACATTGGAACAATACAGGAATTCGCGCCAGCCCATACCGCCACACGTTCTCGACGCCGATAAGGCGAAAGCCATTATCGATTTGCCATACAAACAGACAGAATATCACTCCGAAGAGGTGATAAATATGAAAGACGTCAGCATACGTTACGGCGAACGCACCATACTAAAAGACCTCAACTGGCTGGTTAAAAACGGCGAGCGCTGGGCGCTGAGCGGACAGAACGGTGCCGGCAAGTCAACGCTACTGAGCCTTGTCTGCGCAGACAACCCACAGAGTTACGCCTGCGACATTTCGCTGTTCGGCTACCAACGTGGCAGCGGCGAAAGCATCTGGGACATTAAGAAACACATCGGATATGTCTCACCCGAAATGCACCGCGCCTACCATCGCGACATCAAAGCCGTCAAGATAGTGGCAAGCGGACTCAGCGACAGCGTAGGTCTATACATGAGACCCGACGCCGAACAGCTCAAACGCTGCCTGTTCTGGATGGACATCTTCGGCATTGGCGACAAGAGCGATTGCAGCTTCCTACAGCTGTCAAACGGCGAACAGCGCCTTGTGCTGCTTGCGAGAGCCTTTGTCAAAGACCCCGAACTTCTCATTCTGGACGAGCCACTCCACGGTCTCGACGACCACAACCGCCGCCTTGTTAAAGACGTTATAAACACATTCTGCGAGAGACGCAACAAGACGATGGTCATGGTGACACACTACAAGTCCGAGTACCCGGAATGTATAAACAATTCTAAATTCCTTATAAAAAACAATTAACGCTGCAATAAATCGCGCAAGAAGGAGTTTTATCAGAAAATATAAACATTGTTTAAACTAAAGAAACGAACGATATGAAAAAATATTTGCTGCTTTTGATTATGGCATGCTTCACAGTAAGCGCTGCCAATGCACAGGAAATATATAAAGAAGTGGTAAGGCTGAAGACCAATGCCGAAACACTTATGAACGACACCACTAAGAACATGGATGTCAGGAAGGTGGCATGCTTCAAAAACGACGCCCTCTACTATCTGATAGACAAAGCCGCCGACACTCCCGACTTTTCCGAACTGGAGCTTGGAAAGCAGGCCAACGCCATGATAGAGTTTGTCAATACATTCATCAAACGCCTGTCACAGGAAAAGAAAAAGAAAGACAAGAACATAATACTTGCCACGTACAAGAACGCGACGACGAGCAATCCCCTCTTCAGCGACCCTGAAAAAGAGGTGACCTATGGCTACGTAGATAACGAGAAATACATCACACAGTTCTCGCTCGACACAGACTGGGTGAAAGCGTTGCAGACTATAAAGAAATAAAGGCAGCGCCCACCCCACAACCCGACTCTGCCGCTCACGCCTTATTCAAACGCGAGTTTCTCAAGTCGGGTACGCAAGACTTCCGCCTCCGAACGCCTTATGCTAAGTGTTATGCGGCAAGAGTTGTCGAAGTCTTGCGACACGATGCGCGGCTTCATTTCCTTTACCACGCGCATGACATCGTTCATCATGACATAAGAGAAGTCGAACACCACCGTCTCCTCCACATAGCGTGTCTCCACCGTCGCGTGTTCTATAGCATCGGCAGCCGCCGTGCGGTAAGCGACGATAAGTCCGCTTGTACCCAACTTCACGCCTCCGAAATATCTCACTACGATGACAAGAATGTCTGTCAGACCGTTTTTCACAATCTGACCCAGTATTGGTTTTCCCGCCGTACTACTCGGTTCGCCGTCGTCGTTGGCCCTCGACACGCTGCCGTCAGCACCTAACACATATGCCCAGCAGACATGACGCGCATCGTAAAAACGCTTGCCATAAGCCTGCACGATAGTTTTCACCTCCTCTTCCGATTCTACATGAAAAGCGAACGCATAAAACTTGCTACGCTTTTCGCTGTAAAACCCTTCAGCGGTCTGGCTCGCAATCGTATTGTAAACGTCTGTTGTTTCCATCTATTATTTTATTTTAGCTTCGCAAAGCGTCATAATTTCAAGGTGTTATAGCTCTTGATAAAAGACATGAATAGGCAGCAGGACACGACATTGCCCTGCTGCCTATTATTATTCTGCCTCTTTTTATGACAGCGCAACCGCGCCATCACGCAATTAAGAGAGCTTATGTATGACAAGTCCTGACCGCAATTTCGGCTCAAACCATGTAGCCTTTGGAGGCATAATCTTGCCACTGTCAGCGATATTCATTATCTGTCCCATCGTCACAGGGTAGAGAGCCAGGGCTGCACGCATCTCGCCGCTGTCGACACGACGCTTCAATTCGCCAAGACCACGCAGACCTCCAACGAAGTCTATACGCTTGCTTGAGCGCAAGTCGCCGATATTGAGTATGGCGTCGAGGATGAGTCGGCTCGAGATGTCTACGTCAAGCACGCCAATGGGGTCTGCATCGTTGAATGTACCAGCCTTTGCGTCGAGGCTGTACCAGTGTCCGTCAAGATAGAGCGAGAAGTTATGCAGACGCGCAGGGCGGTAGATGTCTGTGCCCATGTCTTTGACATCAAAGTTGCAGGCGAGCTTCTCCAAGAACTCTTCCGACGACAGTCCGTTGAGGTCTTTTACCACACGGTTGTAGTCGAGCACCGTCAGCTGCGACGCCTGGAAGCACACTGCCATGAAGTAGTTATACTCCTCCTCACCATTGTGGTTAGGATCGGCAGCAGCCTTCTCTGCTCCTACAAGGGCAGCAGCGGCACTACGATGGTGACCGTCGGCAATATACAGAGCCGGCATCTTGGCAAATTCCTCTGTGATGAGAGTAATGTCAGCAGGCTCGTCTACCACCCAGAACTGATGACGGAAGCCGTCTATCGGTGCAATGAAGTCGTAGACCGGTGCTGTAGCAGCATGGCGCATTATGAGCTTGTCAAGCGCGTCATTGTCAGGATAGGCAAGGAACACAGGCTCAATGTTTGCGTCACAGACGCGCACATGCTTCATACGGTCTTCCTCCTTGTCCTTTCTCGTGAGTTCGTGTTTCTTTATCACGCCGTTGAGATAGTCGTCGACATAAGCACCAACGACAAGACCGTACTGCGTATGACCGTTCATGGTCTGCGCATAGATATAGTAGTTTTCGCTCTTGTCCTGCACAAGCCAACCGAGCGACTGGAACTTTTCAAAATTCTCTGCTGCCTTCTCATAGACGCGAGGGTCATATTCGCTCGTGCCAGGAGCAAAGTCTATCTCCGGCTTGGTGATGTGATAAAGACTCATCTCGTTGTCACCAGCCTCAGCACGTGCCTCTTCACTGTCAAGCACGTCATAAGGACGACATTCTACTTTCTCTACCAAGTCTTTGGGAGGACGTATGCCTTTAAAGGGTTTTATTGTAGCCATTTCTTCTATTTAATGCTTGTTTTTAGTTTAGTTCTGTACATGTATGTGCGTCACACATACTCTGAAAAACTGAAACAAGGCAACCACAGACGGTCCTGCAATAATGAGCAAGTAGACCCTCTGCCGTTGCCTTATCTCTATCTGTAATTTATTTGTTCACCTGGAACTTTGTGCAACCGCTTTCAAAGAAGGCGTTTATCTGCTGCGCGGCAGCAATGCCTGCATTAGAGTTTGCCTCTGCGGTCTGCGCACCCATCTTCTTAGGTGTTGAGAAGTAGCGTCCTTC
>JALEVZ010000104.1 GCA_022788105.1 Prevotella sp.
CTGCCATGTTGTCTTTTGAGCCGACATAGTAGAAGCTCTCTGCGCCGTCGGTAGCTGCGATGTGCAGCCCGTCCTTGGTTGCGGTCATGCGCAAGACCTTCATCTGCTTCAGCTCCTCGGGAAGCGACGGCATCTGCTTCCACACAAAAGCTGCGCTGTCTTGCTTATGCACGTTCACCGACACGGTGTAGCGGCGGAAGCCCAGTCCGGAGTTGCTGTAGACAATGAATGTGCGCGGTGTCGTAAAGTCGATGGTGTCGGTAGAGGCGAAATATTTCACCGTGTCGCTGGTGGCACTCTTCAAGCCCACCACACCCGAGTTGTATGTAGACAGTGTGCAGAGCACCTTCGCTACCAAAGCCTGCCTGGGCAGTGAGTCGACATTGTATATTTTTCCGCCGAGCTGGTCGATTCTAAATTTCACCGAGCTGAAATCTTTCGACACGATGCTGTCCTTGCCCGTGGCCTTGTGTTGTCCTGCGACATACTGCACGTTTCCGAGTGAGAAAGCCGATATGGCGCTGTCATCGCTGTAGTCGTATTCGACATCGCTGTTGCTCAGACATGAGGAACACATCACTATTGCCGAGAGCATCATCACGACAGATAATATTTTCTTCTGCATTATTTTTTCTGTTCTTTTTTGTTTTTAGCTGCAAATTTAGTCAGAATTTGGCAAAATAAGCCACTTTTGTTTGTTTATTATGTAAATTAATGATTAAAAGCGTGTTTTTTAAAGTTTGTTTAGTGTTAAAGCCCCACCCGAAGCCGCCAAAACTTGCTTAGTCAAGAACCGCAGACAGCGGTTTCATAAGAAAAGGCGGCATTTATTTTGCCGTTCGAATAAAATATTGTAGATTTGCCCACTCAAACACTGCAAGAAGCCACAAATGTCAATATTAGATTTTCTTTTTGGCAACAAGTCATCAGACAACAACACAAGCGACACTGCCGATGTCGTCGACGCAACGCCCCGACACCGCAATGCCGACAACTATGCCTTTGTTGATGTCGAAGTGGGAATGAAAGACCATAAAGTGCATGACATTGGCTCCTTACGGCACGACGGGGCCTTGTTTCACAACGCAAACAAGGCGGAACTTGCAACCTTTCTGCAAGACATCGACTATGTATGTGGGCACAACATCGTGCATCATGATGCCAAATATCTTTTTGACCAACCGCCATTTACTGCAGCACAGAAAAGCCAGTGGCTACTTGTCGACACCCTCTATATGTCGCCGTTACTGTTCGCGGCAAGGCCTTGCCACAAGCTTGTTAAGGACGACAAGCTGGTCTCTGACGATGTTAACAATCCGGTGAACGACTGCAAGAAAGCCCGCAGCCTGCTGTTCGACGAGATAGCACAATGGAACATGTTGTCAAGAGACAAACAGAGCATCTTCGCCACTTTACTCTTCAAGGAAAAAGAATTTGAGGGGTTCCTTTCAATGGTCAACGCGTTTGGCTTGCGCATGCTGCGGACAAACAGACCAGACGACCGTGAAGACATCGACTACCCCATGCTTGAGCGACAGATAAAGAAGCAATATGCAGGGCGCATCTGTGGCCATGCCGATGTCGTCACCATGGCCATGAAGCATCCGTGCGAACTGGCATACGCCCTCGCCCTTGTCGACACCAACGACTATCGCTCCGTCACACCAGGATGGGTGCTCTACAACTATCCGGAAGTGGAGCACATCATGCTGCTGCTGCGCCACCGGCGATGTGCCGACGGATGCGACTACTGTAACACCTTCCTCGACATTCACCAGAACCTGAAACAACACTTTGGCTATTCTTCGTTCCGCACCTACGACGGGCAACCGCTTCAGGAGCGTGCGGCACAGGCAGCGGCCGACGGCAAGTCGCTGCTTGCCATATTTCCCACAGGCGGCGGCAAGTCGCTCACATTCCAGCTTCCCGCCCTCATGGACGGACGCTCTGTTCACGGCCTGACGGTGGTCATCTCCCCGCTCCAGTCGCTCATGAAAGACCAGGTAGACAATCTTGAGGCACGCGGCATTACCGATGCCGTGACCATAAACGGTCTGCTCGACCCCATATCACGCTCGCTCGCCATCGAGCGTGTGCAGAACGGCGATGCCTCACTGCTCTACATCTCGCCAGAGATGCTGCGGTCCAACACCATCGAGCGCATACTCATGGCTCGCCATGTGGTCAGGTTCGTCATTGACGAGGCACACTGCTTCTCCGCCTGGGGACAAGACTTCCGTGTAGACTATCTCTACATCGGCAAATTCATAAAGAAATATCAGGAGCACAAGCAAGGCTCCTGCACCGTGCCCGTGTCGTGTTTCACGGCCACGGCAAAGCAGAAAGTGGTGCAGGACATCTGCGACTATTTCAGACATTGGCTGGGCACAGACCTTGAGCTGTTCGCCTCGTCGGCATCGCGCAAGAACCTCCAGTACAAGGTTATACATGTCGACTCAGATGAAGACAAGTATGTCAGGCTGCGCGAGTTGCTTGGCGAGAGCTTATGCCCCACAATCATATATGTGTCGCGCACCAAGCGCACCGTCGAACTGGCATCCCGTTTATCGCGCGACGGCATGAAGGCTCTGCCGTTCAACGGCAAGATGTCGCCCGACGACAAGATCAAGAACCAAAACGCCTTCATGTCGGGCGAGGTAGACATTATTGTCGCCACGTCAGCATTCGGCATGGGCGTTGACAAGAGCGATGTGGGGCTGGTGGTCCACTACGACATTTCCGACTCGCTTGAGAACTATGTGCAAGAAGCCGGACGCGCCGGGCGCAACCCCTCGCTGTCTGCCCGCTGCTTTGTGCTCTACGCCGACAACGACCTTGACAAACATTTCATTCTGCTCAACCAGACAAAGCTGAGCATCAGCGAGATACAGCAGGTATGGCAAGCCATAAAGAGGCTCACGCACAACAAGTCGCGCCTGCAATGTTCAGCCCTTGAGATAGCCCGACAGGCAGGATGGGACGATTCGGTGGCCGACATAGAGACTCGTGTGCGGACAGCCATTGCCGCCCTGGAACAAAGTGGCTACATTGAGCGCGGCAACAACATGCCTCATGTCTATGCCACGGGCATCACCGTGCGCAACATGGACGAGGCCCGTCAGCGCATCGCCTCGTCGTCGCTCTTCGACAAAGAAGAGGTGGAGAATGCGGTGAGAATAATCAAGTCACTCATATCGCAGAAATACATATCGCGCGCACAGGATGCCGAGGCAGAGTCGCGTATCGACTACCTCGCCGACATCCTCGGCCTGAACAAGCACGAAGTGGTGTCGGCTGTAGGACGCATGAGGCAGGAAGGCATTCTTGGCGACACCAGAGACATCTCCGCCTTCATGCAGGACGTTGGCAACGAGCGCAAGGCCATGCATAAGCTCGAATGTTTCGCCAAGCTGGAACAGTATGTGCTGAGCAACATCCCCGACGACGCGCTCCGCATCTCCTACAAGCAGCTCAACGACAAGGCTGTGCACGACGGGCTGGAAGAGTCGACAGAGAAGCACATACGCACGCTTCTCTATTTCCTGGTTGTAAAAAACTATACGCGCAAGAAGGAAGACGGTATCCAGAACCTCATTATAAGCCGTCAGGCAGACATGAAGAACACGCTTGCACGCTTCGAGAAGCGCCTCAACATCTGCCGCTTTGCCATAGGATGGCTATACGCGCGTGCTGCAAATGCAGAGGGCGAGGCAGCAAAGAACGGCGTGGTCAACTTCTCCGTTGTGGAGCTGCTCAACGACATCAATGCCGGGAACCACTCGCTGTTCTACAACGGCGAAGAGCTGAAAATAGAGGACATCGAGGAGGCTCTGCTGTATCTCTCCAAGATTGGCGCCCTAAAACTGGAGGGAGGATTTCTCGTGCTCTACAACGCCATGACCATCAACCGCAAACAGATGGACAACCGCGTGCGCTACAAACAGGACGACTACCGCATGCTCAACGAATTCTACAAGCAGAAAATACAGCAGATCCACATCGTCGGCGAATATGCCAACCTGATGGTGGAAAACTATGATGCCGCCCTGCGCTATGTGCACGATTATTTCAACATGGACTACCGCCTGTTCATTGACAAATATTTCAAGGGCGACCGCGCAAGAGAGATTGAACGCAACATCAGTCCGGCAAAGTTCCAACAGCTGTTCAATGACCTTTCGGAAAAGCAGAAAGCCATCATCGACGACCATGCATCACGGTGCATCGTAGTGGCCGCAGGACCGGGAAGCGGCAAGACGCGCGTGCTTGTACACAAGTTGGCCTCGCTGCTGTTGCTTGAAGACGTGAAGCACGAGCAGCTGCTCATGCTCACCTTCTCGCGCGCTGCAGCCACCGAATTCAAGCAGCGGCTCATGCAGCTCATCGGCAACGCCGCCCACTTCGTCGACATCATGACGTTCCACTCTTTTTGCTTCGAGCTGCTCGGACGCATAGGCAATCTTGACGACGTGAACAGCGTGGTGGTAAAGGCTGCCGAGATGAGAGAAACAGGTGAGGTGGAGCACAGCCATATCGGCAAGACCGTGATCGTAATAGACGAAGCGCAGGACATGAATGCAGACTCATGCCGCCTGGTGAACGCCCTCATGCACAGCAACGAAGACATGCGTGTCATTGCCGTCGGCGATGACGACCAGTGCATATTCTCTTTTGCCAACGCCAACCCACAATACATGTACAACCTGAGCAAGACAGAGGGCGGGCGTTTTGTGGAGATGACCGACAACTACCGCTGCGCAAAAAAGATTGTCAGTTCTGCCAACGAGTTCGTGAAACTTATCCATGGACGACTGAAGCAGTC
>JALEVZ010000013.1 GCA_022788105.1 Prevotella sp.
CAGGTCGACGGTGGTGCTACATACGGTACCAAAGAGGTGGGCGCATGGATTGTGGACTATGTTAAAAAAGCGTAGGCGACAGAACTTTATGCGAACGAGTTTTGTACTTTTGCTGCTGGCAGTGGTGCTGGCAGCAAATGCCCAGAACAATTTGAAACATGAGGTAGGTCTGCAGACGTCGGGACGGTTGGTGGCGCCAGTAGGCTCGGAAACGAAACGATTGGCAGACGACCAGCTGACCACTAAGCAGCTACGTGACAGCCTACGTGCCGCTTCCGATCTCTTGGCATATCATCCTGACTCGCTTGACCTACGACTACGTAAGGCGGCATGGAATCTGTTGCTTGAGCAGTGGGACTACGCCAAGACCGAATACGACTATGTCATAGCGCGCGACCCGTCCAACCTCGCGGCACGTTACTATCGTGCATTTGCTAACGAGAAGCTGAAGCGCTACAATTTCGCGCGTCTCGACTACGAGAGAGTGCTGACGGTGGTGCCAGGAAACTTCAACGCTCAGTTAGGACTTGCGTTGCTCAACCAACGAGACAGCCACTTTACCGAGGCTCTTGACCAGATAAACCGCATGGTGGAGCAGTTCCCTGACAGTGCTGTGGTCTATGCCGCACGTGGTGGTATGGAGAAAGAGCGTGGTATGAAGGAGCTGGCTGTCTACGACTATTGTGAGGCTATAAAGCTTGACCCGCAATGTGTGGACTACCGCGTCGCTCTCACCGATTTGCTCATCTCGCTGAAGCGTCGTGACGAAGCTCTCGCCGAGCTTGATAGTCTTGAGCGTATGGGCGTGGGTGCATATGCTCTGCAACAACTGCGTACGCGAGCACGCAAGTTGAAATAAAATGAAAACGGGAATGTAACAATGTGGCTATTTATGCCTGGAGTTACATTCCCGTTTTTGTATTTAGGCTATGTTGACAAAATGATAGTGTTTTTATGAGCCTGCCACTACGGCCTGATGGGTCGCTGAAACCTCTAACATTTCTCTTTTATCCAGTTCTCTACAATCTTGCGTCCGTCGGGAGTGAGCACACTCTCTGGATGGAACTGTATGCCGTGGATGTTGTACTGACGGTGGCGCAGCGCCATGACCATGCCGTCGTCAGACAGTGCGGTAACTTCAAGGCACGATGGAATGGTGTCACGGTCTACCACCCAACTGTGGTAACGCCCCATCTTTATGCGGTTGGGCAGTCCGTTGAATATCGGGTCGTTGCCGAGTTGTGTGCCTTCTGTCTGCACGCCGTGGTAGACCTCTTTTAGGTTTGTGAGCCGTGCGCCAAACACTTCGCCTATGGCTTGATGACCGAGGCACACGCCGAGCATCGGCTTGCTTTCTTTGTAGGTGCGTATAACGTCGAGCAACAGTCCTGCCTCCTCGGGTATGCCCGGACCGGGACTGAGTATTATCTTGTCATACACCGCGAGGTCTCCGATGCTGAACTTGTCGTTGCGCAGCACCGTAACCTCTGCTCCAAGTTCCTTCACGAGATGTGATAGGTTGTATGTGAAGGAGTCGTAATTATCTATAATGACTATTTTCATTTAGCTTCTTTTCTGTTGTTGTCTGCAATTGTCGTTTGTTGTCGGTGGCAAGCTTATAGCTTCTCTGCCATCTCTATAGCACGTCGCAGTGCTCCCAACTTGTTGTTTACCTCCTGCAACTCGTACTCTTCATCGCTTTTTGCCACTATGCCTCCGCCAGCTTGGAACCACAGCTCGCCGTTGCGGCTGACAAAGGTGCGTATGGTGATGGCCTGGTTAAGGTTGCCGTTCAGTCCGATAAAACCAATACAGCCGCCGTAGGCTCCGCGGCAGTGTGGCTCATATTCGCTGATGAGCTGCATGGCTCTCACCTTTGGCGCTCCCGACAGAGTGCCAGCGGGGAAGGTTTCTATAAACGACTTTATGGGGTCGGCGTCGTCGTTCAGTTCTCCGCTCACTCTACTTACGAGATGTATGACGTGAGAGTAGTACTGTAGGTCTTTGTAGAAGTCCACCTTCACGTTGTGGCAGTTGCGACTGAGGTCGTTGCGTGCCAGGTCTACGAGCATCACGTGCTCGGCGTTTTCCTTCGGGTCGTTGCGCAGATATTCTGCTCCACGCTTGTCTGCTTCAGCGTCTCCTGTGCGGCGTGTGGTGCCAGCTATGGGATCGATGTAAGCCTTGCGCCCCTCTATGCGACAGTGAGTCTCGGGTGACGAGCCGAATATGCGGAAGCCGCCGAAGTCGAAGTAGAACAGATAGGGTGAGGGGTTGATGCTTCGCAACGCGCGGTAGAGCTTGAAGTCGTCGCCCTCGTAGCGCTGTACAAATCGGCGCGACAGCACTATCTGGAACACGTCGCCACGCAGGCAGTGGCTTATGCCGCGTCTGATGTTGGCTTTGTGTTGTTCGTCGGTGAGTGGTGACGTGTAGTCGCCCACGGGGTGGAAACCGTAAGGTTTAACGCTCTGTCGTGCAAGACTTTTCTCCAACGCTGCTAACTGCGCTGCTCCAGTGGCGTCGGCTTGTGCTATGTCTGTCGTGTTGGCGGCTTCGTGGGTTGGCACAAGCGTTATGAGTGTCATCTTGTTGTTGAAATGATCGAACACAATGATGTCGCGGTACATGATGTAGAGTATGTCCGGCGCATCGTTTTTCTCCATTGTGGCGTCTTTCACCGCGATATTTTCAAAGTAGCGCACAGCATTGAACGATGTGTAGCCGTAGAGTCCGCAGTAGCGTGCCGCCTCGCCTTCTATGCTGAACTTGCCGATAAACTCGTTTATGGCTGTCTCGCAGCGGTATGTGTCGGTTATAGGTTTCTTCTCTGTCGTGCCGTCTGGGAACGTGAGCGTTGCCTCGCCGTGCCCTATAGCTATGCTGCCGATGGGGTAGATGCCTATGAACGAACGGCTGTTGGAGGCGTCGTGGTAGTCGGAGCTCTCCATCAGAGCGCTCTGCGGATAGAGGTCGCGCAGACGCATGTAGACGGCAACAGGGGTGTAGAGGTCGCCTAATATGGTGTGTTGGTAAGTTTTGTAGTTGTACATGTCATTTGCTTTTTAAAACATTCCGTATTCTCCTGCCATGTCTTTGTTGGCGAGATAGGTCTCCACGTCTTTGTCTCCACGTCCGCTTACGGTGAGCACCACCACGTCTGTGGGTTTGAACTCCAACTTTGAGAGAGCTGCCACAGCGTGGGCGCTCTCGATGGCGGGTATGATGCCCTCCATGCGTGTCAACTCATAACCAGCGCGTATGGCTTCGTCGTCGTTGATGGCGAGCACCTGCGTGCGTCCGCAGCTGGCAAGGTCGGCGTGCATGGGACCGATGCCAGGGTAGTCGAGTCCTGCCGATATGGTAAACGCCTCCTTTATCTGGCCGTCATCGGTCTGCATGACGAGGGTGCGCGCTCCGTGTATTATGCCCTCTGTGCCGCAGTGCATGGTGGCGGCAGTGTAGTTGGTGTCGATGCCGTGACCGCCAGCTTCTGCCAGGCAGATCTTGACGCGGTTGTCGTCTATGTAGTGGTAGATGGTGCCAGCGGCGTTGCTGCCACCGCCCACACAGGCCACGAGCCAGTCGGGATAGTCGCGTCCCGTCTTTTCTTCGAGTTGCCATTTCAGCTCTTCTGATATGACACTCTGCATTCGTGCCACGATGTCGGGGTAGGGGTGCGGCCCCATTGTGCTGCCAACGATGTAGAATGTGTCTTGCGGATGGCAGCACCAGTCGCGTATCGCCTCTGAGCAGGCGTCGCTGAGTGTCATGTTACCCGTGGTGACAGGGTGTACTTTTGCGCCGAGCATCTTCATGCGCTCCACATTGGTGTGCTGTCGTTCGACGTCGGTCTTGCCCATAAATATCTCGCAATCCATTCCCATGAGCGCACAAACGGTGGCTGTCGCCACGCCGTGCTGCCCTGCTCCTGTCTCGGCAATGATGCGAGTCTTACCCATCTTCTGTGCCATGAGGATTTGTCCAATGGTGTTGTTTATCTTGTGTGCGCCAGTGTGGTTAAGGTCTTCGCGTTTGAGGTATATCGTGCAACCGTATTTCTTGCTCAGTCGTCGTGCGTGGTAGAGCGGTGATGGACGCCCCACATAGTCTCTGAGCAGTGCGCGGTATTCGTCCTGAAACTCCTTGCTTTCGATTATTGGCAGATATGCTTGCTGCAAATCTGTGACGCATTTATATAGTATTTCGGGCACATAGGCTCCGCCAAACTGTCCGTAAAACCCTTTCTCATCGGGCTTGTTTCCATGTTCCATTATAGTGTTCTCCCTTAGTTTTATCCTTTGTTTATTAGTTTTCTTTTCCTTCAGTCTTTCTGCTCTTTATTCCGCCAATGCTTTGAACAGTCTGTCGAGAGCATCCTGGGGATTGCCAGTCTCGCGTAACAGCGTGACAAACTTGCTGCCAATGATTGCGCCAGCAGCGTTGGCCTGCGCACTCTCAAGCGTTTGGCGGTTGCTTATGCCGAATCCTATCATGCGTGGGTTGCGGAGTCCCATGCCGGCGATACGACGGAAATAGTCGAGCTTGGCGCCAGCGAAACTCTGTTGTGCGCCGGTGATGCTGGCGCTGCTCACCATGTATATGAAGCCGTCGGTGTGGTCGTCGATAAACCGTATGCGCTCTTCGCTCGTTTCGGGCGTAATCATCATGATAATGCGGAGGTCATAGCGGTCTGCCACGGGCTTTACTATGTTCATGTAGTCGTCGAAGGGCAGGTCGGGGATGATAGCTCCTGACACGCCGGCGTCTACACAGTCTTTGCAAAACGTCTCTATGCCGTGGTGCATGATTACGTTTAGGTAGCCCATGAGCACGAGCGGTACTGTCACCTGGTCCTTTACGGCTTTTAGTTGTTTAAACAACAGGTTCAGTGTCATACCATTTTTTAGTGCCACTGTGCCTGCGCTCTGTATTACGGGACCGTCAGCCAGCGGGTCGCTGAACGGTATTCCCACTTCAATCATGTCTATGCCGCGCGCTTCCATGACTCTTATGACGTCTGCTGTGCCGTCAAGCGTAGGACATCCGGCGCAGAAGTAGAGCGACAGCAGCTTGCGGTCGCCCCGTTCTGAGAAAAGTTTGTTTATTTTGTTCATTGCTGTTCTTACTTTTTAAATGCAGTCTTGTTGTTCAATATTGGCTTGCTTGTTCGTCTCAGTTTATTGGTTCAAAGCTGGTGGTCGTATTTATTGTTGTTTTATTCGTTTGTGGATAGTCACGCGTTTACTCTTTCAATAAAGTGTCTTAGCCTCTCTATGTCTTTCACTCCCGGCGCTGTTTCAAACCTTGAGTTTAGGTCAACACCAGCGAACATGGGGTGTTTTATTTGCTTGATGCTGTCTACATCGTCGGGGCCGATACCTCCGCTAAGGAGGAAAGGCGTAGCACCGTGGTAGTGGTCGAGTAATGTCCAGTCGAAGTGTTGGCCGCTTCCGCCGCCTCTCTCGCACTTCGTGTCAAACAGCAACATGTCTACCATGCCCTCGTACTGCGCGCAACGGTCGAAGTCTTCGGCAGAGTTTATGCTCACAGCCTTTATTATCTTTAGTGTCGGAGCTATCGCGTCAGACACGCTGCGCCGCAGGTTCTCTATCATTACTGGGCTTTCGTTGCCGTGGAGCTGCACCGCGTCGAGCGCGAAATTGTAGATGCGTGTTATGATGTTTTGGGGCATGTCATCGACAAATACCCCTACACGCAACGGGTGTTTCTGGATGTTCTGACTTTCCGTGCGGTTTTCTTCCTTTGGTCCTCCAGCACATCTTTCCGTCACGCAACCGTCTGTTTGTGGGTCCGTCGCTTTTTGTGCTTCCTTTAATCTCGTCTCAGAGTAGTCGGGCATGGTGCCTGCTCCCGAGTTTATCATTTCTACATATCGTGGACTCTGTGCCACAAACACGAAGCCAGTCATGTCTACACCAAGTGCGTCGACAGCCTTTACATTTTCTGAATCGCGTAGTCCGCAAACCTTTATCAACATATTTTGTTACTTTATATTACTTTCAAAGTTATTTCATTTTACCTTTAAGCTGACTCTATTTCATCTTAAAACTCCCTCTTTTACTTTCAAAACAAATTTCTCCAACGCCTCTCCTGGCTTGTCTGTCTTCATGAAACACTCGCCGATGAGGAATCCGTGGAAACCTGCAAGACGCAGCGCGCACACGGTGTCGGGGCTGTCTATGCCACTTTCGCTCACCTTGCAGGCCTCCTTAGGCAATCGCGTTGCAAGACGGAATGAATTCTGTGTGTCTGTGACAAACGTACCGAGGTTGCGGTTGTTTATGCCGCACATGTCGCGTGTGAGGTCTATGTCTGAGATGTAGTCAGTCTCATGTTCGCTGTGCATCTCCAGTAACACCTCCATTTGAAGTTCGTGTGCCATGCGTGCCAGTGTGCGACACTCGCTTCTTTTCAAGTCGGCGGCAATGAGAAGTACAGCCGACGCGCCACACAGTCGGGCCTGAAACAGCTGATATTCGTCCACCACGAAGTTTTTATACAGCACAGGCAGCGTCACACCGCTATCCCGTGCCGCACGTACAAAACTGTCATTACCACCGAAGTAGTGGCTGTCGGTCAGAATACTAACGGCGGCAGCACCAGCCTGCTGGTAGGCGAGGGGGATGGTGTCGGCGCGTCCCTCCTCTTTTATCCATCCCTTCGACGGTGACTTGCGCTTGAATTCGGCAATTATGCCCGTCTCCGACTCCATCAGCGCGCGTCTCATCGAGCTTGGCGCTGGGGTCGTATCTATCAGCTGTTCTGTGCGCCTGTGTATCTCCCTCTCAGGCACTGACGCCTTCAGTCGTTCCAACTCTATGCGTTTATGCGCCACAATCTCTTCAAGTATGTCAGTCATATCGTTTACAGAAGTATGTTGTTGTTTAATAATCTTGGTAACTATGGGCATGCAAAGCTTTCCTTGCTCTTTTAGCAGTTCAAGGCAGCAAACTTCTTGAACGTCTCCAGCGCCTTGCCGCTTTCAAGTGACTCTCGTGCAATCTCAAGACACTCTTCAATGCTTTTCTGTCCCTTCTCATAGACCTGTATTCCGAATGCCGCATTGGCAAGCACAATGTCTTTCTGTGCGGGGAGTGCTCTGTTTTCCAACACGCTATCGAATATCTCTGCTGCTTCTTCTTCTGTCGCTCCTGCCACCAACTCTTCAGGTAGTGCGGTGCGAAGTCCGAGATCGGAGGGCTTGAAGATGCGCTCATAGTTGTTGGTCGTCACCTTGAAGTTGCCCGTAAGCGATATCTCGTCGTAGCCGTCGATGCTGTTCACGATGGCGTAGTCTATGCCGATTTTCTGGTAAACATTGCTGTAGAGGCGCATCTGCTCCAGTGTTGCCACTCCCAACAGCTGGCACTGCGGATTTGACGGGTTGACTAACGGGCCGAGTAAGTTGAAACATGTGGGGAATGGCAGTGCCTTACGAACCGGTCCCACAAACTTCATGGCGCGTGCGAAGAGCTGTGCGTGGAGATACACGATGCCGCACTCGTTGATGGAACGGTTCAGTTTATCCATGTCACTCGTGAACTTTATGCCGTGGTGTTCTATCACGTTAGATGCTCCGCTCTTTGAAGTGGAGGCGTAGTTACCATGTTTTGCCACCTTATATCCTGCTCCTGCAATGACGAAGCACGCCGTGGTGGATATGTTGAACGTGTTTTTGCGGTCGCCCCCCGTGCCAACCACGTCGATGAAGCGGTCGCAGTCGAGTGTCACATGCACTCCACTCTCCAACACTCCGTCGCGAAATCCCAGCAGTTCGTCTACCGTGATGCCTCGCATCTGCAGGCCTGTGAGCAGTGCCGTGACCTGTTCTTGTGGAAACTCGCTGCGCGTTATGCCCAGCAGTATGTCTTTTGTCTCACCGCGTGTGAGCTCCTCATGGTTCAACATGCGGTTAAGTATTGATTTCATTTCTGCCATAGTCCAATGTTTTTGTTTGATTTGGTTAAAGAAAAAGGGCCTGTCGTAAGAACGGCAGGCCCTGGAACATATTGCTTTATGTTATATTTTTCTACACGGGTGAGCGACTCACGACTTTTGAAAATCTTGAGAACGCCACCACCATATGTTAGAAATCACGTTTGTCATGTATGCTGTTTATTTCTTGTTGCTTTGTTATTTTGTTACGCTTGCAAAATTACACAATTCATTTTAATATGCAAACAAATTGCTGCTTTTTTTCTTGTTTTCCTTAATTTTTATTCGATTATAGCAAAAATGGTAACTTCTTCCGTAGTTAAGGTATAGTGTGTTTCCAACTAAATGACTAACTTTGTAATCGTCAACAAGTCATGGCTTGTGAAACAGGGAATAGCAATCAATAATTTAAAATTAACAGTTAACAGTTCATGTATATAGAGAAGATAAAGTCGCCAGCCGACTTAAAGAAGCTGGACATAGAAGCATTGAAGACTGTAGCAGCAGAGACGCGTCAGGCAGTGCTTAACCGTGTGAGCAAGCATGGTGGCCACATCGGTCCCAATCTCGGCTTCGTGGAGGCCACGGTGGCGCTGCACTATGTGTTCGATGCACCGAAAGACAAGTTCGTCTTTGACGTAAGTCATCAGTGCTACCCCCACAAGGTGTTGACAGGCCGCGCTGCTGGCTTTCTTGGCGATGCCGACGCTATGGACGCTGTCAGTGGCTACTCGTCGCCAGCAGAGTGTCCCGAGTACGACAACTTTGAGGTAGGGCACACCTCCACGTCCGTAAGTCTTGCCACGGGCCTGCAGAAGGCACGCGACATGAAGGGCACCGACGAAAACATCATTGCCGTCATTGGTGATGGTTCGCTCTCTGGTGGTGAAGCCTTTGAAGGTCTTGATGAGGCGTCGGAGCTTGGCACAGGAATAATTATAGTTGTGAACGACAACGAAATGTCCATAGCCGAAAACTACGGAGGCATTTACAAGAATCTGCGTGCGCTCCGTGCTTCGGGCGGCCACTGTGAGCACAACTGGTTCAAAGCGTGGGGGTTCGATTATAAATACTTGGAAGAAGGCAACGATGTAGAGAAACTCATTGCCCTCTTCCGCAGCGTTAAGGGCACCGATCGTCCTACCGTGCTGCATATCCATACCGAGAAGGGTCACGGCTACGCTCCCGCCGTCCGTAGCAAGGAGGCATGGCACTGGGGCATGCCCTTCAATCTCGACGACGGAAGCCGCCCTGTAAGAAACGCCGATGGCACCATGCCAGTCGTCGCTCCGTGTGAGAGCTACGACACATTGTTTGCAGACTGGATGTTGCGTGAGATGAAACATGACTCTACACTCGTAGCCGTTACCGCAGGCACCCCCTCCGCTGGGGGCTTCACTGCGGAGAAACGATGTGAGGCAGGGTGTCATCATGTAGATGTAGGCATTGCTGAGGAGCAGGCTGTAGCAATGATTTCTGGTATGGCGAAAGGTGGCCTCCGCCCTGTGTGGACGGTCTATAGCACCTTCATACAGCGTACCTATGACCAGATAGCCCAAGACCTTTGCATCAACTCCAACCCTGCTGTGATAAATGTGGTAGGCGGTGGTGTGAGGTCGATGAATGATATAACTCACATTTGCCATTTCGACATACCCATGCTCTGCAGCATTCCAGGGCTTATCTATCTTGCTCCTACAACGTGTGAGGAATACTTCGCCATGCTTGCCTGGGCTATACGCCAAGACCGCAAACCTATCGCTTTACGAGTGCCGACTAATGGAGTGTACCATGCAACAGAACCTGTTGACACAGAATATGGTTATGAGTCGAAGTATAAAGTGACACATGAGGGCTCGCATGTGGCTATAATTGCCGCAGGATCATTCTACCAGAAGGGCGAGAACGTGGTATGTCTGCTGGCAGACAAAGGCATCGACGCCACGCTTGTCAATCCTCGCTATCTCAACGCGGTAGATTGTGCCACGCTCGATGCATTGAAGAGCCGCCACTCACTCGTTGTGACGCTCGAAGACGGCAGCAAAGATGGTGGCTTTGGCGAGCGCATAGCCTCTTACTATGGCACGTCTGACATGAAAGTGCTGGTATGTGGCGTGAAGAAGGGACTCTACGATCGCTACGACGTGGAGCAGCTACTCTGTGACAATCGCTTGCTTGACGACCAGATTGTGGATGACATTCTTTCTCTACTTTAACCTCTGGATGTATAATAGTGTG
>JALEVZ010000027.1 GCA_022788105.1 Prevotella sp.
CATTCTTATGATGTTGCATTTTTTTTGTTTAATTTTGTAGATGAAATTACACGTAACAATAACCTTTTTTGATTAATGAACAAGAAAATCTCTACACTCATCGCGGCTTTGTGCCTTGTCGGAGCGCTTGTAGTGCCGACGGAAGAACTGTCTGCACGCACTAAGAGTCAGGCTTCGGAACCTCTGTTTACGCATGCCGTGCAGACGCTTGAAGCTGTGCGTCAGCATTTCAAAACAGACGACAAATCACTGCTTCAGGAAGCTATTCCTGTGCAACCTAACCAAAACGCCTACAGCTATCTGTGGGGTTACAGTGCCATGTTCTCGTCTTCTTGCGCCCTATACGAGGCAAGTGGCGACAAGAAATGGCTCAAGTTCGTGGACAAGACCATGATGCGCGGACTGGATAGATACTATGACGACCGCCGCAAACCGGCTGCCTACGCCTCTTATGTCAACGACGCGCCGGAGAGCGACCGCTTCTACGACGACAATATCTGGGTGGGCATAGACATGGCTGACCTCTACCTGGCTACCAAAAATAGCAAATATCTGGAGCGCGCCGAGGAGGTGTGGCGCTTCATAGAGTCGGGTACGGACGGCGAACTGGGCGACGGCATATACTGGTGTGAGCAGAAGAAGGGCAGCAAAAACACATGCTCTAACGCTCCGGGCAGCGTGCTGGCACTGAAACTGTATAAGGCTACTGGCAACGAACGCTATCTTGAGCGTGGCATGGCGCTCTATAAGTGGACGCGTGAACACCTGATGGACCCCGTAGACCACCTGTTCTTCGACAACGTTTCGCTCAACGGACGTGTGGAGAAGACCAAATTTTCGTATAACACGGGTCAGATGATTCAGTCGGCGGCGCTGCTCTACGACATTACTGGCGAGCGACGCTATCTTACTGAGGCAGAGACCATGGCAGAATCGGCATATCACCGCTTCTTCGACGACATAGGTCGTGCCGACGGCGTGCGTCTGCTGCGCGGAGGAGAGCTGTGGTTTGACGCCGTGATGCTGCGTGGCTACATCGAACTCTACCACATCAACGCCGACCGTACATACCTTAATGCCTTCCTCGCCACTATGAACATGGCGTGGGACACACGCTACTCGCGTGACGAACGCGGACTGTTCGGTCCTCACTACGACATGCGCGGTAAGAACCGTTCCAAGACTCTGCTCAACCAAGCAGCCATGATTGAGATGTTGGCGCGCCTGTCTGCGGTGTGTCCCGACACTGCCGAGGACGAGTAAAAATGGGGCGCTGACGTGCGCTCTCGTCTCTATTGAAATTGTCTTTTTATTGAATTCACATATTATAATGAACACTCACAGGGCAGTAATGTAAAACATGGAACGCGGAAAACGACTTTCTATGTTATGACTTCAAGACTTGTGAAACTTGAATAAATTAAATAACTAAAATGAAAAAAGGAACCAAAATTCTTTCGGGTGCTGCGCTCATGATGGCACTTTCTGCAGGCCAGGCTGGCGCTGCAACACCTGTGGTAAACCTCACCACTACAAGCACTATCGTGGCTGACAACACAAAGTTTGTCACAAAACGTCCGGCAGAGGCCGACCGTCTGTTCGTGTCAGACGCTGTGGAGAAGAAAATCAAGGAGGTGAAGAAACTGCTAAAGGACAACCCTTACCTCGCTTGGATGTTTGAAAACTGCTACCCCAACACCATTGACACCACTGCTCACTTCGACGGCAAGGACGACACATTCGTCTATACGGGCGACATACACGCCATGTGGCTGCGTGACAGCGGCGCCCAGGTGTGGCCTTATGTGCAGTTCTGCAACAAGGACGCGAAGCTGAAGAAGATGGTTCGCGGCGTCATACTGCGTCAGCTCAAGTGCATAAACCTCGATCCCTACGCCAATGCGTTTAACATGGGACCGGTGGAGAACAACCCGTGGGCAAGCGATGGCACTGCCATGAAGCCTGAACTGCACGAGCGCAAGTACGAGATTGACTCGCTTTGCTACCCCATACGCCTCGCGTTCCACTACTGGCAGGTGACAGGCGACACATCGGTGTTTGGTCCTGAGTGGGAGCAGGCCGTGAAAAATGTGCTCAAAACTTTCCATGAGCAGCAGCGTAAGGAGAACAAAGGCCCGTACACCTTTACCCGTGTGACCGACCGCCAGCTCGACACTGTCTGCAATTCGGGCTACGGCAACCCCGTAAACCCTGTTGGTCTCATCGCCTCCGTGTTCCGTCCTTCTGACGATGCTACCACTTTCCTGTTCCTCGTGCCCTCTAACTTCATGGCAGTGTCGTCACTGCGCAAGGCGGCAGAGATTCTGACAAAGGTCAACAAAGACGAGGCTACAGCAGCACAGTGCACCGCTCTGGCTGACGAGGTGGCAGAGGCTCTGAAGAAATATGCTGTGGTCAACCACCCGAAGTATGGCAATATCTATGCCTACGAGGTTGACGGATTCGGCAACCACTTCCTTATGGACGACGCCAATGTGCCCTCATTGCTCGCTCTGCCCTATCTCGGCGACGTGAGTGCAGACGACCCTATCTACCAGAACACACGCCGCTTTGTGTGGAGCAAGGACAATCCTTACTTCTTCAAGGGCAAGGATGGCGAAGGCATCGGTGGTCCTCACGTGGGCTATGACATGGCATGGCCGATGTCAATCATGATGAAGGCGTTCACCAGCAACGACGATGCTGAAATCAAACAGTGCATCGAGATGCTTATGCGCACCGATGCTGACACGGGCTTCATGCACGAAACATTCAATGTGAACGACTCTAAGAAGTTCTCACGTCCCTGGTTTGCATGGGCAAACACTCTCTTTGGCGAGCTCATCGTGAAGCTTGTTGACGAGGGTAAGGTAGACTTGCTGAAGAGCTGCAAGCGTTAAGCAACAGCTGTAACATAACTATGGGAGAGGCGCAGAACGTCGGTCGTCAGCCGCTTTCTGCGTCATCTCCCCTTTTTACTTTAATGTAGTATAACTGATTATTGAGCGATTGCTTCGTCTCCGCAGCCTATGGGCTTCGTCTTCAAGCAGCGATTGCTTCGTCTCCGCAGTGTGTGGGCTTCGTCTTCAAACAGCGATTACTTCGTCTCCGCAGTGTGTGGGCTTCGCCTTCAAGCAGCGATTGCTCCGTTTCCGAGCAGCGATTGTTCCTCTGTTAGATTACAGCCATTTTCCAATAGCGACATTTCCTTTTCTTGTTTAAAGCCCTTTCTCTCGGACATAGCATAACCCTGAACTCGTGGCAACTATGAAATTCCGCCTTTATATCATACTATTGCTGTTGCTATCGTGCAGCCATCGGCTGCGCGCTAACGACGAATATAAGTTCCGATCGTACATGACCTCCAGCGGATTGAGCGACAATAGCGTGCTCTGTGGCATACGCGACCGTTACGGATTCATGTGGTTTGGCACCGCAAACGGACTCTGTTGCTACGACGGTAAGGTCAGTGTGTCGTACCGCAACTTCGCCACCGTAGACGGAAAAGGTGTCTACGGCAGCGACATTGTGGCTTCGCTAATGGAATATGGCGACGACATCTACGTCGGATGCAGCAACGGAATAATGGTGTTTAGGCGTGCAAAAGGCGTGTTTGAGCCGTTCGGCGTCGCCACACGATATGGTGTTGTGATAAGCAGTACGGTGCAGAGGATGTACCGTGCGCGCAACGGCTACGTGTGGATAGGCACCCGTGGTCAGGGCCTTTTTATCTACAATCCGCGCACCGGCAACATGGTGCAGAACTCACGAGCAGGCGGTTTCGTGTGCGACATTGCCCAGACTGTCGACGGCAACGTCTCCGTGGCGATGCTGGACGGGCGCGTCAACGTCTTTTCGCAGTACGGTCGCTTCCTCACTACGTACAAAATAACTGGCTATGTGAGCGACAAGACTCACATTTGCGTACAATCGGAGGGCAATGCTCTATGGATTGGCACGGACGTGGGACTCTATTATGTCGACGAAACGCGTGGTAACATAAGCAATTATCGTCCTCCTTTCTTTGTCGGCGCTATCAGTTCGCTCGCCAAACGTAGCGACGGCACCTTGCTTGTAGGCACCAAACGCGGATTATACAGCTTCGATACCGACACCCATGTGTTCTCGCGCATCGACGACGACGGCGGTGTGAAGGGCTTGTCAGACGAGGATGTGACTGGCGTGATGGTCGATCGCGACGGCACTTTGTGGGTGTTCACGTCGCAAGGTGGTGTCAATTATCTTCCCCGCAACGAGGTAATGTTCCGCTTCAACGCCCTGCCGGGCAACAAAACAAACGGTCGTAGCATTGTCAGCGCGTTCGCTCCTGTTGGCGACGGTGACATGTGGGTCGGCACAAACAGTGGACTTTACCGTTACAGCAAAGCCACTGGGGCTGTCACTCCCTATGGCGGCGCATTGTCAAAGATAGCTGTCCGCACACTCTATTGTGACGGTCGGCTGCTGTGGATAGGCACCGCCATGAACGGACTGAAGGTGCTTGACACGTCAAGTGGTGAGATAAGGTCGTATGAATACTCTGAGACCACACCCTATAGTCTGCCGAGCAATCAGGTCAACGATGTGTACCGAGGCTATCACGGCACCTTGTTTGTCGCCACAAGCTGGGGACTTTGCCGTTTCGATTCGTCCACCAAACATTTCTTTACGTTTACACAGCTGCCGTCAGTAGTAGAGTTTGTGGATGTCTGCGGCGACGCTCTTGGCAACGTGTGGGCAGCAACCAACGGTAGTGGGCTCTACTGTATGTCGCACAATACAGGTCAATGGAAGCGCTACGCCTATGAACCGAGCAAGCCATACAGCTTGCCTGTCAACACGATTACTGCCGTTAAGAGCGATAGCTACGGTCGTCTGTGGGTGGCAACACGTGGTGGAGGACTATGCCTTTACGACAGTTCGATTGATGGCTTCGTCCGTTGCGAGGGTGTAGGCGACATCATAAACTTCATGTGCGAAGACAGTCAACGCACCCTATGGGTCGGCACCGACCGCACTCTGTTTATGGTGGGCCGTGGCACCCGTCCCGCTGCGTTGCGTGTGTTCAGCCCCCCAGAGATGTGGAGCGGTCTGCTCATGCAACGCTCGGCAAACTATTCGTCTGCCGACATGATGTTCATTGGCAACACAGAAGGCTTTTATACGTTCAGCCCGCTACAGATACGAAACGACGCGCAGGCTCCAGTCTACATCTCGGCGATAAGTTTTCCTAACGCCTCCGAGCCATCGGCAGAGACTGCCAAGTTAGGACTCGACGGCGCGATGTATGTCAACAAACGTGTGGAGCTGCCTTATCGCGACAACAGTTTCACCCTGCATTTCTCGTCGCCGCGCTTCTCGTCGTCGCAGAGTGTGCTCTACGACTACATGCTCAAAGGCGTGGACAAGCAGTGGGCGCACAGTACCAGCAACATCGAGACAACCTACGCCAATGTGCCGCCGGGCGAGTATGAGTTCCTGTTGAAGGAAACAGGCAGCGATGCCGCCCCCGCACGACTATATATAAAGGTGTTGGCGCCGTGGTATCTCACGTGGATAGCCCTGTTCTTCTATGCCGTGGCGCTCATCGTGGGCGGCTACCTCGTGTGGCGCCTTGTCCAGAGCGTGGCGCGCCGCCGTTACGACTCCAAGCTCGAACAGTACCGTGCCGATGAGGCCAAGCGCATGTTCGAGTCGAAGATAAGCTTCTTTGTCAACCTCGTACATGAGATTCGCACTCCGCTGTCGCTCATTGTGCTGCCGCTTGAACAGCTCGCCAAACGCAAGCATGACGAGTCTGACCGCAAGTGCATATCCGTTATGAGCAAGAATGTGAACTACCTGCTGTCTATGGCAAACCAACTTCTTGACTTCCAGAAGGCAGAGAGCGGCAAGTTTGAGGTCCACCGCGCCGACATGTCCGTGTCGTCTTACCTCCGCGAGATATACGAACAGTTCTCGCCATATTGTGAGGTGGAACACAAAATCATGCGCATGGAGATGCCCGACGACGACATTGTGACTGCTGTCGACCGCGACATTGTGGGCAAGATATTGATGAATCTGATGAGCAATGCGCTGAAATACACGCGCACAGGCATAGTGCTGCGCCTCGCAATGGGTGGTGGTGACAAGGTGTGTGTGTCGGTGATCGACGACGGACCAGGCGTTGCCGACAGCGAGAAAAAGCGCATATTCGACTCGTTCTACCAGATTAGCATCGACCGTGTGGCGCAAAGTATGGGTACCGGCGTAGGACTGGCGTTTGCAAAGGCACTCGCTGTGGCACACGGCGGCGACATTCGCGTCGACGATGCGCCGGGTGGCGGAGCCTGCTTCACCTTAGAGCTGCCGCTGACACTCGTCGGCAGGACCGATAGCGGCAAGCGTCAGCAGCCTGTGATGATAGACGTGGGGTCGGGAAGCGATGCAGGTCCTGGCCTGAAGTCGTTCACCGTGCTGCTCGTCGAGGACAACCGCCAGCTGCTCGACATGATGGGCGAGGCGCTCGGAAGCTGGTATCGTGTGCTCTGCGCTAAGAATGGAGCCGAAGCCCTCGACCTCATGGCAGGCAACGACGTCGATGTTGTGGTCAGCGATGTTATGATGCCAGTCATGGACGGCATCACGCTGTGTTCGAAGATAAAGGGAGATATCAATTTCTCGCACATCCCCGTGATATTGCTGACAGCCAAAATATCGGTTGAGGCGAAGGTGGCGGGCATGAAGAGTGGCGCCGACGTCTATCTCGAAAAGCCGTTTGCCATCGAACAACTGTATATGCAGATAGAAAATCTGTTCCGCTTGAGGCAGAACTTCCACAAGCGCATGGGTGCTGCCGAGGGCAACATGGACGTGACGGCAGCGTCGGAGCTTGGCGTCAACCAGCAGGACATGACTTTCCTACAGAAGGTACAGGACGTGTTTGAAGACAATGTAGCCGACGAGACCTTCTCCATTGACATGCTCGCCTCGGCGCTGAACATGAGCCGTTCAAGCTTCTACCGCAAGCTGAAGGCGCTCACTGGCATGACGCCTGTCGACTTTATGAGGGCGCAACGCATACGGCGCGGCGCGAGCCTGCTGCTTACTGGGCGCAGCGTGTCAGAGGTTGCAGCCATGGTGGGCTTCTCTTCGCCGTCTTATTTCACCAAGTGTTTCAAGATGGAACTTGGCGTGTTGCCGAAAGACTATGTAGACTCGCGCTCTGGTGCCAACCTGCCTTAGGACGACACTGTGGTGTGAAACGAAAGGCGTCGGCACAGACCCTCGTTATGAGGGGTCTGTGCCGACGTGCTGTATAAATAGGAGTGTCAGCAAAATGGCACTTTTTGTGACACTTTGCTAAGTTTTATTCGATAAATCTAACGCCAATTCTTAACGTGTGTTAAAAGCTTGGTGGACTTCCCAAAGGGCCGTAGTGACGACGCCATTAGGCCTCTTTGACAAGCCCAAAGGGCCCCTTTGACAAGCCCAAAAGGGCACTATCATTTTGTCAAACGGCCCCTTTCGTTTTGTCAGGTGGCAGCGATGGCTTTGTCAGGTGGCAGCATTGCTCTTTACAAGTGATGGTAAAGGCTTGGTCAGGTGGCAGCGATAGCTTTACGGTTTGCCTAAAACGGGCATGCCGTCGCTGTCGTAGAATATCTTCTTTAGCTTTATCTGCTTGATGAACGAGCCGTCGCCCATGCGTTTCATGGTTTCGTATAACATGTAGGGATGGTCTTTGTCGCCCGATGCCACGATGTCGATGTCGCTCGGACCGAACACGCTGTCGGTGGGCGACGACTTCAGTACAGGCTCTCTGTGCTTGTGCCAGGAGCGGCGGTCGAGCAGGTTGGCGTCGGCGTCTGCCCACACCATGCCAACGCACTGGTATGTGGTCCAGCAGCCGCTGGCGGAGTAGAACACCACGATGCGCTTGCCGTCGCTGCTCTTTATCATGGTAGGGTTCTCGTTGACGTATATCGGATAGGCCGAGCGTGTGCCGTCGATGTTTATCCATTGGCGCTCCCATTCGTACGTAGGCTGCGATATCATGACACGGTGCGAGCCTACTGTCCACGGGTTTGACATGGCGGCGATGTATATGCACTGTGTCTCGGTGTCGGAACGGCGCTTCGGCCATCCCGACCATAGCAGGTATTGGCGACCGTTATGTACAAAGGTGGTGGGGTGGATGCCGAAGTTCCAGTCTTTGTTGGTGCGTAGCACGCCTTTCATAGTGAACGTGCCTTGCGTGGGGATGGGGGCGGGGTTTTCGAGCACATATATCTGGTGGTTGTCGGTGTTGCCGTCGTCGGCTTCGAAGTAGATGTACCATTTCCCGTCGATGAAGTGCAGCTCTGGTGACCAGATATTGCCTTTTTTGAACGTGGTGTCCGTCGGCCACACCGTCTTGCTTACTCCGTCGGCGATGCGTGTCAGCTTGTCGGTGGTGGTGATGGTTATGTTGTTGGCGTTGGCGGCTTGCTTTATGAAGTAGTATTTGCCGTCGTGGAGCACGGCGTAGGGGTAGCGTCCGGTGTCGAATAGTATGGTGCGCTTGTCGCTGTCACCGTTGCACGATAGCAGTGACAGCACGGTCGTGGCAACAATCGCTGCCAGTGTCATGGTCAGAAAGACGTGACGGGGTGACGTTCTATGCTTGTGTGTCGTGTGCATGTGTTGTGCTTAGCGGATGTGAAAGTTGTCTTTTTAATCAGTTCCTGCTGTGTTTGGGCGGCATGTTATGACGCAATGATTGTGTCACATGACGTGTCTTAACGTGCATTTTTTCCTCATTTTTATCGCAATAAGTACGTGTTTTTAGTGCATGCGGCTCTTTTTGTCTGTGCTTATTCCGCTGTTTTACAGTAGGTAGGTGTTGCAAAGATAGTGTTTTTTTGTAATTTTAGGTCATCAAAATGGAAAAATCTGTTCAAAATGACGATATTACCATATATTTATATTTACTGAACAGATATTTAAAGTCATACTCACTTTTTTTCTATTACTTTGCATTCACAATCGGAAGAGATGTTGACGCGAATGTCTGGGCGCAGGCTCGCTGACTCTTTCATACCTTGCAATAGCATAAAATTGAACACATATAATAATAAATAAAATGAATTTTCACTGCCCGACGCAGCACAATTGACCGAATTTTATAATAGAACCTACCGCACATTCACTGTTTTAAATACGTTATAAAAAGATATCTTTGGTGTCACGCGGTAGCTTTCGTGCTGAAAGCGTGATGGACATGAACAAAGAAATGGATGATTCGCCGTTCTGTGAGGCGAACAACGAAGATAATATGCAATAAGAAAAGTGTTTTTTAATTAAGGAAAAGTGTTTTTAAAAAGGAAATGTAGATAATAGGTAAAATGTCACAAAAAGAAATGACTGAAAATGAATAGGTAGTAAATGAGAGAATGTAAATAAGATTCAATGCCACTATTGCCCGTGAGGGTAAGAAGTGGCAGACATACGATAAGGGTTAGACATATTTTTAGTCATGGTAATAAGGTTTTTTGATAATTGCTTTCTGGGCATAAGGATTGTTATTTAGGATATACACTTCACAGTGTAGATACGCCGGCAACGGTCTTCGGACGTGCCGGCTGTATTGTTTGGAATCATAGACAAACGGACATGGTGTCCGTGAAATCGTGTACGAATCTGGACTACTTGTTAACCAGTGGCATGCCCCAGGCATGCGAAACTTGAATATTAATATTAACTGAACATTAAAAAAATCGAACAAAATGAGAAAAATTCTAATGTCTATTACCGTGCTCGCGGCATCTGTTTCAGCATTGGCACAAAGTCCTGAGACATTCAAACCATACCGTCAGACGGCATTGCGCATGCCCTCTGTGCCGCTTGTAGTGTCAGACCCCTACTTCTCAATATGGTCGCCTTACGACAAGCTTACCGACGGTGAGACACGCCATTGGACCGACGACGAGAAACCGTTAGAGGGACTTCTGCGTGTCGATGGTAAGGTCTACCGCTTTATGGGAGCAAAGGAGAAGACTCTGCTCGAGAGCATTGTGCCTATGGCTACTGAGGAGCCGTGGGCAGGACTCTATACCCGCACCACTCCGTCAGACGGCTGGGAGAAGCCCGACTTCGACGCAAAGGGGTGGAAAGAAGGCAAGGCGGCATGGGGAAGCGATGGACTTCCTGCCGTAAACACACGGTGGAGCGCGACCAATTCCGACCTCTTCGTGCGCCGAACGGTAGACATCAAGGCTGCCGACTTGCAGGAAGACCTCTATCTTGTCTACTCTCACGACGACGTGTTCGAGATATTTATCAATGGCACAAAGGTCGCCACTACTGGCGAGACATGGCGCGAGGGTGTGAAGTTGCACCTTGACGGCGAACTGAAAGGTCTTCTCAAACCTGGCAAAAACGTCATCGCCGCACACTGTCACAACACCACCGGCGGCGCCTATACCGACTTCGGAGTGTTCAAGAACGTGGCCCTCAACAACGAAAACGTCATCACTGCGCAGCAGAAGTCGGTGAGTGTGCTTGCCACCAACACCTACTACACGTTCGCATGTGGTCCTGTTGAGCTTGACGTTGTGTTCACTGCGCCGATGCTTATCAACGACTACGACCTGCTTTCGTCACCTGTCAACTACATCTCTTATCAGGTTCGCTCTGTTGACAACAAGGTACATGACGTGCAGTTCTACCTCGGTGCCAGCACCTTCCTTGCCGTAAACAAGACCAACCAGCCCACCATCTCGTCGACAGTCATAAATAAAGGCGTCAAGTATCTGAAGACTGGAACCATCGAACAGCCAATCTTGGCAAAGACAGGCGACGGCATCTGCATTGACTGGGGATATTTCTATCTTCCCAATATCAATGGTGAGGTGTGTCTTGACAGCGACAATGACATCAAGGCATCGTTCTTCTCTGACGGCACTCTGCCCCAGGGCAAGACCGAAATCGTGAACCGTAAGCCCTCGACGTCACCCACTTTGGCTTATGTCCACGACTTCGGCAAGGTGGCACAGGCATCGAGTTACGCCCTCCTCGGCTACGACGAGATAGAAGATATAGAGTACTTTTACAACCGCTATAAAGGCTATTGGGCACACAACGGCAGCGTGACCATCTTCGATCAGTTTGATAAACTCAACCGCGCATACTCCGGAATAATGGAGCGTTGCCGTGCTTTTGACAAGATGATATACGACGATGGCGTCGCCGCGGGTAACGTGAAGTATGCCGAAATACTCTCCGGCTCTTACCGACACGTCATTGCTGCCCACAAGTTGTTTGAGGATAAGGACGGCAATCTCTTGTTCTTCTCAAAGGAAAACAACTCCAACGGCTGCGTCAACACAGTCGATCTGACCTATCCCGAAGCACCGCTCTTCCTTGCATACAACCCCGAATTGCAGAAGGCCATGATGACATCAATCTTCGACTACAGCCTCTCGGGTCGCTGGACCAAGCCGTTTGCTGCCCACGACCTCGGCCAATATCCGCGTGCCAACAACCAGGTCTACGGCGGAGACATGCCACTTGAGGAGGCGGGCAACATGATTACGCTTGCCGCCATGCTCACAAAGATTGATGGCAATACCACATACGTGAACAAATACTGGGACATTCTCAAGACCTGGGCAGACTATCTTGTTGAAAATGGACAAGACCCCGCCAACCAGTTGTGTACCGACGACTTCGCCGGACACTGGGCTCACAACGCCAATCTCTCCATCAAGGCCATCATGGGCGTGGCTGGTTTCGCCGAGATGGCACGCATAAAGGGCGATGCCGCGACAGCAGACAAGTACCTGAAGACCGCTAAAGACATGGCTGTGAAGTGGGAGCAGACCGCTCGCGATGGCGACCACTACCGTCTGGCGTTTGACCGTGAGAACACGTGGAGCCAGAAATACAACATGGTATGGGACAAGTTGTGGAACCTGAACCTCTTCCCCAGCAATGTGATGCAGAAAGAGATAAAATACTATCTCGGCAAGCAGAACAAGTACGGACTGCCCCTTGACTGTCGCAAAGACTACACTAAGAACGACTGGATCATGTGGACGGCAGCCATGTCACACGACAACAAGACCTTCCTCAAGTTCGTTGACCCGCTGTGGAAGTACATGAACGAGACCGAAAGCCGCGTACCCACCAGCGACTGGTACGACACCAAGACCGGCTTGATGGTCGGATTCAAGGCCCGTTCGGTAATCGGCGGCTTCTGGATGAAGGTGTTTGCCGACAAGTTGGCAAACGCAAACGGCAGCAAGTAAAGTCTACAGACAACAACAAACAACAGCCTACAGCATGACACTAAACACACTTCGCACCCTGACACTGTGCGCCGCAGCCCTCTGCTGCGCCACAGTGTCGGCACAGGATATGTCGGCACGCATCGTCGACCGACCCGACAACACGTCGCAGAGCAGCAACTACACCAACGCCGTGGCGCCGCTCCGTCAGCAGTGTCTTATGAAACTGCCAGTCGGAAGCATACGTCCTGCCGGATGGGTAGGGCGCTATCTTGAGTTGCAACGCGACGGACTGACTGGCCACCTCGGCGAAATATCGGCGTGGCTCGACAAGGACAACAACGCGTGGCTCACCAATGGCGGCGACCACGGGTGGGAGGAGGTGCCCTATTGGCTAAAGGGTTACAGCGACCTCGCATACATTCTTGGCGACAAGAAGATGCTCGCCGAGACAAAGACATGGCTCGAAGCCATCTTCAAAAGCCAGCGCGAAGACGGCTCCTTCGGCCCCGTGAACATGCGCGGCGACAAGCCTGAGCTGTGGGCGCAGATGATTGTGCTGTCGTTGTTGCAGACTTATTACGAATATTCGGGCGACGAGCGTGTGATAAAGCTCATGAGCGGCTATTTCAAGTGGCAGCTCACCATACCCGACGACAAGTTCTTGAAAGACTATTGGGAGAACAGTCGCGGCGGCGACAACCTCTACTCCGTGCTCTGGCTCTACAACCGCACGGGCGACAAGACACTGCTCGACCTCGCCCATAAGATACACCGCAACACCGCCAATTGGACCATGGCGTCGACGTTGCCCAACTGGCACAACGTGAACATAGCGCAATGCTTCCGCGAGCCAGCCACATACTACATGTTGACAGGCGACGAGAAGATGCTCCATGCGTCGTATAACGTGCAAAATCTCATACGTCGCACTTTCGGACAGGTGCCTGGTGGCATGTTCGGAGCCGACGAAAACGCACGTATGGGATATATCGACCCTCGTCAAGGCGTGGAGACTTGTGGCATGGTGGAGCAGATGGCGAGCGACGAAATCATGCTGCGCTTCACCGGCGACACACGCTGGGCAGACAACTGTGAAGACGTGGCGTTCAACACATACCCCGCTGCCGTGATGCCCGACTTCAAGGCGTTGCGTTACATCACAGCACCCAACATGGTGCAAAGCGACTCCAAAAACCATAACCCCGGCATTGACAACAGCGGTCCGTTCCTCTCCATGAACCCGTTTAGCAGCCGTTGCTGCCAGCACAACCACGCGCAGGGATGGCCCTACTATAGCGAAAACCTCGTCTATGCCACCCCCGACAACGGTGTGGCAGCGGTGCTCTATGCCGCCTGCACGGCAGAGGTGAAGGTGGCAGACGGCAAGAAGATGACTATCAGCGAGACCACAAACTATCCGTTTGACGAGACCATAAGCTTCACGATAGACCGTGGCAAGGCGCGCTTCCCGTTCTATCTGCGCATACCGCGATGGACGCGCGGCGCCACGGTGAGCGTCAACGGCGAGCCTGTCAGTGTGCGCCCTGTCAGTGGCAAATACCTCGTGATAGACCGTGAGTGGAAGAAAGGCGACCGCCTCACGTTGCGCTTCCCGATGCATCTCAGCACACGCATGTGGCAAGTCAACAAGCACAGCGTGAGCGTAGACTACGGACCGCTCACCCTCTCGCTAAAGATTAAGGAGCGCTACGTGCAGCGCGACAGCAAGGAGACAGCCATCCACGACAGCAAATGGCAGAAAAACGCCGACGCGTCGCAGTGGCCCACCACCGAGATCTATGCCGACAGCCCGTGGAACTATGCCCTGCAGCTACGCGGATTCGGCCGCCACGCCCTCGACGGCATACAGGTTGTGAAGAAGGAGTGGCCCGCCGACAACTTCCCGTTCACGCTCGATAGTGTGCCGTTGGAGTTTAAGGCAAAGGGTAGGAGAGTGCCGTCATGGACTATGGACGAGACAGGGCTGTGTGGAGTGCTGCCCGACGAAGATGCCGCAAAGGCAGAACAGCTCGAAGACATCACTCTCGTGCCGATGGGCGCAGCACGCCTCCGCATTTCGGCGTTCCCCACAACGCGATGAAAACCACGCTTTGTGCTTCATGAACGTTCCAAGTTTAGCAAGCAGAAAACTTGCGAAGCTCCATTAAAGTTAAAGTAGTAGATGTTTTGACAATAGACGGTCCGGCCCTGCCAGCAATGGCAATGGCTGGACCTCTTTTGTTTTATGAACTTGTTAGTCAGTAGCCGTCGTTTCCCCATTAGGCGGAGTTGACAAAATGATAGTGCCCTTTTGGGCTTGTCAAATGGGCCTAATGACGACCTCACTACGGCCCTTTGGGCGTGTCAAAGGGACCTAATGGGAAGCTCATTAGGTTTTTAACAGGCGTTAAGAATTGGCGTTAGAAAACGCCGCGGAAATGTAGCAATGTGTCAGGGAAAACGCAGATTTGCTTTCTTTTTGTATTTGGACATCTGCGGGCGGACTTTTTCTTTGTCGCTTGCAGAAAAATTTGTACTTTTGTATCGGCGTCGTACAGAGAGGCAAATGCTGTTGTGGCGCCTACAGAGCGGACTCGGATTGGAATTCGCAGGAAAGAAAAAACGTAAAAACCAGATATCTACAGTGGCAATAATAAGCATTACTTCGCTCGACCATCCAGGTGTAGAGATGTTCCATTCGCTCACCGAGGCACAGCTGCGACAGCGTGTCGACAACCAGTACGGCATCTTTATAGCCGAAAGTCCGAAAGTCATAAATGTGGCGTTGAACGCTGGCTATGAGCCGGTTGCCATGCTTTGTGAAGACCGTCACATCACGGGCGACGCGCGAGACATCATCGAGCGTTGTGGCGACATGCCTGTCTATACGGGCCGCCGCGACCTGTTAGCACGCATCACGGGCTACACGCTGACGCGCGGAGTGCTCTGTGCCATGCGTCGCAGAGAGACGCCGACGGTGGCAGACGTGTGTCGTGGCGCCAGCAGAGTGGTGGTGGTAGACAATGTGGTGGAGGCTACCAACGTGGGATCTATCTTCCGTTCCGCCGCCGCACTGGGCATCGATGCTGTGCTGCTAACCTCTAACTCGTGCGACCCGCTCAACCGTCGCGCCGTGCGTGTGTCTATGGGCTCGGTCTTTCTGGTGCCGTGGACGTGGCTTGAGGCGCCAGTGCAGTCGCTCGGAGAGTTTGGGTTCAAGACTGTGGCTATGGCGCTGACCGACAAGTCGGTGTCTATCGACGACCCGGTGCTTGTCAACGAGCCTCGCCTCGCCATAGTTATGGGCACCGAGGGAGACGGACTGCCCGCGGCAACCATTGCTGCCACCGACTACGTGGCACGCATACCAATGTCGCACCATGTCGATTCGCTGAACGTGGCAGCGGCTTCTGCCGTCGCCTTCTGGGAGCTGCGCAAGCGCTAATGCCGCCTTGCGTAGCCGCCTCTGCGCCCTCTTTCCATTGCCTCTGCGCCCTCTCTCCCTCATCTCTGCGTTTCTTCTCTTCCTTCTCCTCCGCCTTGCGTTGTCGCAGGAGCTTGTCTTTTGCTGCTGATGGGCTTTTGTCCCACTCGTGTGGCGTGTCTCTTGGTGCTCTCTCAATTTATGTCGTACAACCTAAAATGGAAGCGTAAACGAAGATTTTTCATAATAATAGAAAAATAATCGGAAAAAAATTTTTTAATGTGGAAAGTGTTGTGTAACTTTGCAGCACGATTATTGCCGAATGTAAAAACACGTGTCGGAGACGTTGACGCGGTTTGCACATGGGAAAGAAAGGCTGCATGTCGTGTACCGATAGCTTCCTTTGAGGCAGTAGTCTGAATGAAAAGCAAAGCAAAAGATTTTTTTATATAATAATAGTGATTTGTGTCAGCCTGTGAAGGTTGAGGTTTTAAATGTTATTAATTGTAAGGTTTGGACGGACATTATCCGTCCATGTGTGAGTCGGGTGGATGTGAATCCACCCGTTTTTTATTGCCTTGCCGCAAAGGAGCTGCTGTGGGGGTCGAGAGCGGTGAGCGTTCTTTTTTGGTGTCAACTTGCCCCTTTTGTGAAACGGCAGCTGTCATACGGGTGCGCTGATGCTGCAACATCGTCTCGGCGTGTGTAGAAATAATTGTGTATTGACCTATGTCATTTTGCCGCTTTCGCTTGTTGCTTCCGTTTTTTTTATTTATCTTTGCAGAAGTTAAGCTGCACCTCGGCATAGGTTACAAGCTCCGGCAAAGCCGAGTGGACGAGTCCTTGCTTATGCAAGCGGCAAAGCCGAGCGAACGAGCTGTTTGCTTTTACAACTCAAACTCTTTATAACGACTTTGATAAGTATGGGTAGCAACTTGTTTACTTGTCAACTCGTTTACTGACAGCAAGTTCTTGCTTAGGCAAGCGGCTAAGTCATGCGACTAAGCCGAGCGGAAAACTTGCGAAACTACAGTATAATAAATAGGTGGCGCGACGGCAATGCGCTTAATCGCAGTTTGACGCACTATGAATGAATTGTTTCTTATATATTAAAGACAAAAATAAACCATCAGACCAAATAAAACCTTGGTGCAGGACACGCCTGCAGAATGAAGACCAAAATTGAAAATAACATTTTTATAATTACAATTACACTATGACATTAAGAGTTTTATGTGCTTCTTTCCTCATGTTTGCCTCAATGGCGACCTTTGGAGCAAGAGAAAAGCTTGAGCCGGTAGACTTTGTCAATCCGCTCGTAGGTACGGAGTCGAAGGTGTCGCTGTCCACTGGCAACACCTATCCCGCCATTGCCATGCCCTGGGGCATGAACTTCTGGATGCCGCAGACAGGCAAGATGGGCAACGGATGGTCTTATGTCTATTGGGCCGACAAGATACGCGGCTTCAAGCAGACCCACCAGCCCAGCCCGTGGATCAACGACTACGGCCAGTTCTCAATCCTCCCCATTACCGGAAAACCTGTGTTCGACCAGGACAAGCGTGCCTCATGGTTCTCACATAAGGCAGAGATTGCAAAGCCCTACTACTATCGTGTATATCTCGCCGACTACGACATCGTGGCAGAGATGGCACCGACCGAGCGCGCCTGCGCCATGCGTTTCACCTTCCCCGAGACCGACAACTCTTATGTAGTGGTCGATGCGTTTGACAAAGGGTCGTATGTAAAGATTGTGCCTGAGAAGAACATGATAGTAGGCTACACCACAAAGAACAGCGGTGGTGTGCCAGACAACTTCAAAAACTACTTCGTGCTCGTCTTCGACAAGCCGTTCACATACAAGGCAGCGGTAAAAGACGGCGCGATAGGCGAGGGTGGCACCGAGGCAACCTGCAACCATGCTGGAGCCATCATAGGCTTCAAGACCAAGCGAGGAGAGCAGGTCAACGTGAAGGTGGCATCGTCGTTTATCAGCGAAGAGCAGGCTGTGCTCAACCTGAAGGAGCTGCGTGGCGGCGACTTTGAAGAGGTGAAGGCTCGCGGCCGTAAGGCATGGAACGATGTGCTCGGCAAGATTGAGGTTGAAGACGAAGACGTAGACCACCTCCGCACGTTCTATTCATGCTTCTATCGCTCGGTGTTGTTCCCCCGTTCGTTCTACGAGTACGACGCAGAGGGTAAGGTCATGCACTACAGCCCGTTCAATGGCAAGGTGCTCCCAGGCTATATGTTCACCGACACCGGCTTCTGGGACACGTTCCGTTGCCTCTTCCCGTTCCTCAACCTCATGTATCCGTCGATGAGCGCAAAGATGCAAGAAGGCCTTGTCAACGACTACAAGGAGAGCGGATTCCTCCCCGAGTGGGCAAGCCCCGGCCATCGTGGCTGCATGGTGGGCAACAACTCTGCCTCTATCGTGGCTGATGCCTACCTCAAAGGCATGCGCGGCTACGACGCAGAGGAGCTGTGGAAGGCTGTGGTACATGGTGCCAACGCTGTCCATCCGACCGTTTCGTCTACCGGACGCTTAGGTTTTGAATACTATAACAAGCTCGGTTACGTGCCCTACGACGTGAAGATAAACGAGAATGTGGCACGCACGCTCGAGTATGCATACAACGACTGGTGCATCTACAAGTTTGGTAAGGCGCTGGGTAAGAGCGAGAAGGAACTCAAACCGTTCTTCAACCGCTCATTTAACTACCGCAACGTGTTTGACAAAGAGTCCAAACTTATGCGCGGACGCAACCAGGACGGCACATTCCAGAGTCCGTTCTCACCGCTGAAGTGGGGCGACGCCTTCACCGAGGGCAACAGCTGGCACTACACATGGTCGGTGTTCCACGACCCGCAGGGACTCATCAACCT
>JALEVZ010000043.1 GCA_022788105.1 Prevotella sp.
GATGGAGCTTTCTGGTGTTGTATAAACCTTCCATCCCATATCAAGTCTGACATCAGTCAACGTTTTGGCGAAAAAGTCTTTAAGTTTTAAATAATGATAGTAATCGAATCCAAGCGCAGGAAGCGCGAAAACATACTGAAGAAATATCCTGATGCGGTGATTGCTGATGTAACAAGCCAAGCTACAGACGGGTTGGTGAAGTTGAGTCCGTTCTATCCACATGGCGGAATCCCCGTGCCATTCAGCGAGGGCTATACAGCAATGTGCGTTGAAGGGATATGGCAGGGACTGAAAGTGTTTGAATCGGCGGATGTGGACGTAGATATGTTCGCTAACGGCACGATGAAGAACATAAAGCGTACCGTGAGGCGATTCGGAAAACCTCTCGGTCATCGCAAAGGCGTGAACGGCACCGAGTTGTTGGGATATATAGAGGCTCGCAAGCAAATATATCTGCCTGCATATAAGTGGGTGCTCGAAAACAAGGTGGCGAACATCATAGAGCGGTTGAGAGAAGCCAGCAAGACAAAAACGATCGTGCTGCTCGACTATACCACCAACTGCGACATTGACAATCCGAAGACGCCATTGTCGCACGCCTTTCTGATAAAGGCTTACGCCGAAGGGCTGTATCCTTTCGGCGACAAGAAACCACAGACAGAAGCGCCGCAAATGCCGTCGCTATTCTAAACCTATAAACAAGAAACCGTTATGAACAAAAGAAACGATTGGGAGGAGTTCAAGAAACTCCTCGAACAGCATAACATCACAAAGCTGTATCACTTCACAGACCGCGATAACTTGGAGAACATCATCAAGAACGGCGGTCTCTACTCGTGGAAAGACTGTGAGGAGCGTGGCATCGACATCCCCAAACCGGGCGGTGGCGGAGCAGGTTCGTTGTCGTGGTCGCTCGACCAGCAGGCAGGTTTGGAACATTACGTTCGCGTCAGCTTCACAAGCAATCACCCTATGATGTACGTAGCCATGAACGAAGGCAGAATATCAAACCCCGTACTGTTGGAAATCGACCCAGAGGTGATATACGATGAGGACACGCGCTATGCCGATCGCAACGCAACACGAAGCGGAGCAAGAATAGGCGGTACACTAAACGACTTCAAGCAGATTCACTTCCAGACCGTAAAGGCAAAGAAGCATTTCGACCTCGACACCGACGAACAGCCTTTCTATCAAGCAGAGATATTGGTAAAAAACTCCATCCCATTGAAGTATATCACCAATATCGGCAACTTTGGCATACCTATTCCGAGTCAGCCTCAGCAAATGCAGAGCAAGAACGCCTATACAGCACGTGTAGACCGCGAGCATCCTACGGCATTCATCTTCCTTGTCGACCAGAGCGTGTCGATGAAACGCTTGACAACTTTCAATGGAGAGGATATGACTTTATCTGAGGCTGTGGCACGAATAGTGAACTCGCAGATAAACGAACTTGTGGAACGTTGCGTGAAGAACAACGAAACACGCCACTACTTCGACATTGCCGTAATAGGATACGGTCAGGAGGCTTACAGCGCATGGAACGGATCGTTGGAGGGTAGAGACTTTGTCACGCCTGAAGAAATCAGAGACAATCCGTTTATGAAAAAGATGGTTAAGGAAGAAGTGCGCACACGCAAAGGCATCGCAATAAAGGAGGTGGAAAAGAAGCAATGGATGACAGCACGTCATGATGGCAGCTGGACCCACATGGACAAGGCATTCAAGCGTGCAGAAGGTCTGTTGGAGAACTGGATGAAACAACACCACGACAAGGACTGCTATCCACCGACAATCATAAACATCACAGACGGAGAATATAACGGCGTGTCGCACGACGAGATGCAGCAGTTGTCAAATCAGTTGAAGTCGATGTTTACCAACGATGGCAACGTGTTGCTTTTCAATATCCACGTAGTGCCGGGCCATACCGAATCGGTGGTTTTCCCTGCTTCACTCGGCGAACTGAACCACAACGGCTATGGCGAGAAACTATACAACATGGTAAGTCTGTTGCCGCTTAACTACAATGAGCAGATTAGAGCCATCTTTGGCGACAAGCAAACCGACATACGCTATCATGCCATGGGTGTGAACACAGGTATGGAACGCCTTGTCAAGATGATGAAGATTGGAACCCTGTCAAGTATGCTCGTAAACAATAACCAATAAGAAGATGTGTAAAAGTGTAAGCATAGCAAAACCTAACGACCACACACCCAACGAGGACGCTGTGTTCTGCTCGCCACGCTGCATAGCCGTGTCTGACGGAGCAGGAGGCTGCGGACTCTATGCTGATGAGTGGTCGAGGTATCTGATGGAGCATCTGCCAAAGGATGCTCCCCTTTGTTCGTTCGCAGAATTTGATGAATGGGTGGACGGCATTTGGGAGGCGTTCTACAATGAGCATGAAGAACGGGCTAAGGAAGGCGATGGTATCTTGCTTAACAAGTTCTACAACGAAGGCTCGTGCGCCACAGTTGCTGCAGCTTGGAAAACTAATGATGAAGAATGTAGATGGATAGCGTATGGCGATAGTGTTGTTTTCCATTATAATCGTCACACAGAATTGCTGGAACATAGCTTTACACGACTGGCTGACTTCAGCAATCCTCCGCGCCTCGTCAGCTGCAAAGACCCATTAGAAGAAGAAGGATGCTGTAGCGGCGTGTTCCATATTGATGATGCATCCATCGTATTTGCTGCAAGCGATGCCCTTTCGCATTATGTGCTGATGATGTACGAACTGTCGAAAAGTGCGGAGTTTGAAAGCGAACTGATGGAGCTGCGAATGAAACGAACAAGCAATTCGCAACTGCTTCAAATGGCAGAGAAAGAAGTGTTCAAGTTTTACGACGATGTCCTTAGTCCTCTTTTAAGAAGTGTAGACTCAGAAGCCGACTTTAAGGAACTGATGGAGTCTTTGTATGTAAAAAAACTTATTGACATCGACGATTATACGTTGGCAATATTATAGAACAACAATGCGTAACGGAAGCAAATAATTTACCCGACAAAGCAAAATATAAAACTTATGCAATATCCTCTTATATCAGAATACTTGGCAGCCATTCGTGATGCTCACGACAATCTTGACAAACTGAGCCATTTGGTGCCTGTCTTGGATAATTATGGCGAGCCGTATCGTAGCAGCGGTGCGTTTGCTGTCGTATTCAAGATGAAAGACGAGCAGACGGGAAAGTGCTATGCCCTCAAGTGCTTCACCGAAGAGCAGGAAGGTCGTGCAGAAGCATAT